>CAZADJ010000016.1:0-24048 GCA_964483845.1 uncultured Actinomycetota bacterium
CTCGGCGACAAGAAGCTCGGCACCACCAAGCGCGGCATCGGCCCCGCCTACGCGGACAAGGCGGCGCGCGTCGGGCTGCGCTTCCAGGACCTGTTCGACGAGAACATCTTCCGCCAGAAGCTCGACGCCGCGCTCGAGCTGAAGAACCGCATGCTGTCGCGCATCTACAACCGGCTGCCGATGGAGGCCGACGAGATCGCCGAGGAGTACCTCGGCTACGCGGAGCGGCTCGGGCCGCAGCTCGTGGACTCCACCGCGCTGATCCACGAGACGCTCGAGGACGGCGGGCACATCATCTTCGAGGGGGCGCAGGGCACCCTGCTCGACCTGGACCACGGCACCTACCCGTTCGTCACCTCGTCGAACCCGATCGCCGGCGGCGCGCTGACCGGCGCCGGGATCGGGCCGCGCCACGTCGACCGGGTCATCGGGATCGCGAAGGCGTACGTCACCCGGGTCGGGTCGGGGCCGTTCCCGACCGAGGTCTTCGGCGACGTCGGCGAGCGCATGACCAAGACCGGGGGCGAGTACGGGACCACGACCGGGCGCCAGCGTCGCGTCGGGTGGTTCGACGCGGTGCTCGCGCGCTACGCGACCCGGGTGAACGGGCTGACCGACCTCTTCCTGACCAAGCTCGACGTCCTCAGCGAGTTCGACGCCATCGAGGTCTGCGTCGCCTACCGCTACGAGGACGACGAGTACGCGGACTTCCCGCCGCACCAGACGATCTTCCACAAGGCGGAGCCCGTGTACCGCCGGCTCGAGGGCTGGAAGGTCGACATCACCGACGTCGACCGGTGGGAGCAGCTACCCGCAGAGGCGCGGCGCTTCGTCGAGTTCATCGAGGAGCAGGCGGGAGTCCCCATCACGTGGGTCTCGGTCGGGCCGAAGCGGAGCCAGACGCTGCTCCGGCGCGACCCGGCTCCGGCGTCGGCGGCGGTGGCATCGGGCACGTAGGAGGGAGCCAACGTGGGTGACACCGTCCTCGTCGTCGGCGGCGGGGGGCGCGAGCACGCCCTCGGCTGGGCGCTGGCGCGCTCGCCGTCGGTCGGCTCGGTCGAGTCGGTCCCAGGCAACCCCGGCCTCGCGGAGCTCGGGCCGTGTCACGACGGTGTGGCGCTCGAGCCGCTGGCGATCGGCGAGCTCGCCGAGGAGCGGGACGTCGACCTCGTCGTGGTCGGCCCGGAGGCCCCGCTGGTCGTCGGCGCCGTCGACGAGCTGCGCCGCCGCGGCATCCCGGCGTTCGGCCCGACGGCTTCGGCGGCGCGGATCGAGGGCTCGAAGTCGTTCGCGAAGGACGTCATGGACGCGGCCGGCGTCGCGACGGGTCGGCACGTCGCGACCGACAGCGCGCCGGAGGCCAAGGAGGCGCTCGCGTCGTTCGCGCCGCCGTACGTGGTGAAGGCAGACGGGCTCGCCGCGGGCAAGGGCGTCGTGATCTGCGAGACCGAGGCGGAGGCCCAGGCGGCGATCGACGACGCGCTCGTGCGCCGCCGCTTCGGCGACGCCGGCGAGACGGTCGTGCTCGAGGAGTACCTCGACGGGCCCGAGGCGAGCGTGTTCGGGGTCTGTGACGGCTCGGACGTGGTGCTGCTGCCCCCCTCGCAGGACTTCAAGCGTGCGCACGACGGCGACGTGGGCCCGAACACCGGGGGGATGGGCGCCTACACCCCGGTGCCCGGCTTCGGGGTGGACGAGGCCGGCGCGCTCGAGCGCGCGGTGTTCACCCCGGTGCTCCGTGAGCTGGGTCGACGCGGCGACCCGTACGTCGGGCTGCTCTACGCCGGCCTCGTGCTGACCGGGGACGGACCCAAGGTGCTCGAGTTCAACTGCCGGTTCGGTGACCCCGAGACCCAGGTCGTCCTCCCCCGACTCGAGAGCGACCTCGCCGACCTGCTGCGCGCGGCCGTGGACCCGTCCCGCGGGGTCCGCACCGCCGACGTGCGCCTGTCCGACGATGCGTTCGTGACGGTGGTGCTCGCCAGCGGGGGCTACCCGGGGACGTACGAGGTGGGTCACCCGATCTCGGGGCTCGACGTCGTCACCGCCGAGCACCCCGACGCGCTGGTCTTCCACGCGGGGACACGGTCCGACGATGGCGGTGTCGTCACGGACGGCGGTCGGGTGCTGAACGTCGTCGGACGGGGCCCGGACGTCGCCGCCGCGCGCGCGGTCGCCTACGCCGCCGCGGACGAGATCGGCTGGCGGGACATCCAGCGCCGCGACGACATCGCGCTGGCGGCGGCCGAGGGGTCGTCAGCCTGACCCGGCTGCGGCGGGACGGCCTCAGGAGGTCGCGAAGCCGAACCCCGAGCCGCCCTCGAGGCGCTTCGCCAGCCGCTCGTTCTTCTCGGCCGCCTCGTCGGCCAGGTCGTCCTGGTAGCCGCGCATCCGCGTGCGCAGATCGGCGTCGGTGACGGCGAGGATGCGGACCGCCAGCAGGCCAGCGTTGGTCGCCCCGCCGACCGCGACGGTGGCGACCGGGACGCCGCGTGGCATCTGCACGATCGAGAGCAGGGAGTCGAGCCCGTCGAAGTTCTTCAGCGGGACCGGGACGCCGATCACCGGCAGCGGCGTGGCCGACGCCAGCATCCCGGGCAGGTGGGCGGCGCCTCCGGCGCCGGCGATGATCACCCCCAGACCGCGGTCCGCGGCCTCTCTGCCGTAGTCCAGCATCTGCTGGGGCGTGCGGTGCGCGGACACGACCCGGACCTCGTGCGCGACGTCGAAGTCCCGCAGGACCTCGACCGCCGCTTCCATCGTCGGGAAGTCCGAGTCGCTGCCCATGACGACGCCGACGCGCGCATCCGCACCGTGTTCGTCCTGGCTCATGTCACGGTCCTCTCGTCCGGATCGGCGAGGATCGCCGCGGCCCGCCGCGCGCGGGCGCGCACGCCCTCGCGGTCGTCGCCCGCGACCGTGACGTGGCCGATCTTGCGGCCGGGTCGAGGCTGCTTGCCGTACAGGTGTACGCGTGCGCCCTCGACGGAGAGGGCGTCCGCGAGCCGCTCGCGCGGATCACCGGTGCGCTCGGCGCCGAGCACGTTCGCCATCGCGACCGCCGGGGCGGTGAGCTCCACCGGCCCCAGTGGCAGGTCGAGGACGGCGCGCAGGTGGTTCTCGAACTGCGAGGTGCGCGCTCCGTCCAGGGTGAGGTGACCGGAGTTGTGCGGCCGTGCGGCGAGCTCGTTGACCAGCAGCTGCCCGTCGACGACGAAGAGCTCGACCGCGAGCACCCCGACGAGCCCGATCGTCTCGGCGATGCCGACCGCGATCTTGCCCGCGGCGTCGTGGAGCCCGTCGTCGATCGCGGCGGGTGCGGTGACCTCGTGGCAGATGCCGTCGACCTGCACGGTCTCGACGAGCGGGTACACGAGTGTGTCGCCGGACGGTCGGCGGACGACGAGGGCCGCGAGCTCCCGCTCGAGCTCCAGCCGGGGTTCCACGAACAGCTCGAGCTCCGCCCGCGCTGCGTCCGAGACGACGGACTCGGCGTCGGCTCGCTCCGCGGCCGTCCAGACCCCGCGGCCGTCGTAGCCGCCGCGGACCGCCTTCACGACCACCGGCCAGCCGTGGTCCCCCGCGAACGCGTCGATCTCGTCGGGCCCTCCGACCGGTGCGTGCGGCGGCACGGGGAAGCCGGCCCGCCCGAGGACCTCCCGTTGACGGCGCTTGTCGGTCGCGACCGCGAGTGTGGCCGCCGACGGCCGCAGGACGTGACCCTCCCGCTCGAGCGCCGCGAGCAGGTCCAGGTCGACGAGCTCGTGATCGAACGTCACCACGTCGCACCTCGCGGCGAGGTCGGCGAGCGCTGCGGGGTCGTCGGGAGCCCCGACGTCCACGGTCGCGAAGACCTGGGCGGCGGCCTCGTCGGGAGCGCGGGCCAGGACCCGGAGTGCGACGTCGCAGCGCGTCCCGGCCTCGTAGGTCATCCGGGCGAGCTGGCCGGCACCGACGATGCCGACCGTGGGCTGCGCCATGTCCGGGCACCTCCTCACATCTGGCCGTCTCGGCCGCTCGAGTGTAGGTCGACGGCTAGGCTCCCTGGACGTCGACGCTCCGGGAGGGCGCCAGGTGGTCGCGAGCCTCGAGGGGATGACGCACCTGCGCTCCGGCAAGGTCCGCGACATCTACGACGCCGGGGACGGTCGGCTCCTCCTCGTGGCCTCCGACCGGGTCTCGACCTACGACTGCGTGCACCCCACGCCGGTCCCCGACAAGGGCAAGGTGCTGACCGGTCTGTCGGTGTTCTGGTTCGAGCGCACCGCCGGGATCGTCGACAACCACCTCGTCTCGGCGGCTGTCGACGACTTCCCCGCCGATGCGCAGCGCCACGCCGATGCGCTCCGCGGCCGCACGATGCTGGCGCGTCGAGCCGAGGTGATCCCGTTCGAGTGCGTCGCGCGCGGCTACATGAGCGGCTCGGCCCTCGTCGAGTACCGTGCGACCGGCCGGGTCTGCGGCATCCCGCTGCCGCAGGGGCTCGAGGAGGGCGCGGAGCTCCCGGAGCCGATCTTCACCCCCGCGACCAAGGCGGAGGACGGCCACGACGAGAACGTCACCTTCGAGGTGGTCGCCGAGGCGGTGGGGGAGGATCTCGCGTCACGACTCCGCGACCTCGCCCTCACCCTGTACACGTCCGGCCGGGACCACGCCCGGGAGCGGGGCATCATCCTCGCCGACACGAAGTTCGAGTTCGGACTCGTCGGCGGCGACGTGGTCCTCATCGACGAGGTCATGACACCCGACTCGTCCCGCTACTGGCCCGCTGACACCTACGAGCCGGGCACGACCCAACGGTCGTTCGACAAGCAGTTCGTGCGCGACTACGCCTCGTCGACCGGCTGGGACCGCGAGCCGCCCGCGCCCGAGCTCCCCGACGACATCGTGGCACGGACCCGGGAGAAGTACCTGGAGGCCTACGAGCGGCTCACCGGCGAGCCGCTCGAGGCGTGGCTCGAGCGGGTCTGACGGGCGCCCACCGCCCGGCGTGGGGCACCGTCCGTGGGGCCGACCCCGCCGCTCAAGGGACGCGCGACGCCGGTCGACAACCTCGAGGGGGCGCACGCCGGCGTCCCGTCGACCCGACCGGAGGAAGCGTGTGACCGCCGACGAGGACTGGGATCACGTCGCCGAGCACCTGAACGCCCGCATGGAGGAGCTCGGGCTCAGCCAGACGAGGCTGGCGGACGAGGCGGAGGTCAGCCAGCAGCTGCTGCGCGACCTCCGCAAGGGCGTCGAACGCGGCTACCGGGCGGCCGGGCTCGCACGCATCGCCGTCGCGCTGGGCTGGCCGCACGATGCGTTCCAGCGCCTGCGCTACGGCGGGCCGGTCGAGGAACGACGTCGGCTCCCCCACGACGTGCGCACGTCCCTGCACCTCGCCGCCGGCCAGCTGCTGCGGCGGATCGACGACATCGAGCGCGAGCTCGAGGAGCTCCGCGTCGAGATCACGCGGCTGCTGCGGGTGGACGACCCCGAGGACGTCGACGCGTGACCGCGCTCAACCCGCAGCCCCCGGAGCGCGCCGGGCACCGTCGGCGCGGCGGCGCTCGAGCCGCTCGCGGACGTCGTCCATGAGCTCCGGATCGTCCTCGAGCAACGTGTCGAAGGTGGCCCGTGGGATCACCATCAGCTCGGTGTCCTCGGTGGTGCGCGCGGTCATCGAGTGCGCGTCGCCGGCCAGCAGCGACCGCTCCCCGAAGTAGTCGCCACGCCCGAACCGGGCGACCTCGGAGCCGCCACCGCCGTCCTCGGCGACGATCGCGACCTCCCCCCGCAGCACCACGTACAGGGCCTCGGGGTCGTCGCCGGTGACGAAGACGGCCCGGTCCGCCGGCCAGCGCAGGTTCGCCGAGTCCCCCACGATCGCCAGCAGGGTCTCGTTGCCCATCTCGGCGAAGATCGGCACCTCGCGGAGCCGCCGGACGAGGCTGTGCGGGATCGGTGGTGGCACCGTCAACTCCTCGGGTCGGCGGTTAGGCTAGCCCGCGACCCGCACCGGGAGTCGGCGATGAGCACGCACCCCCTGCGCATCGCGCAGGTGAGCGACATCCACTGCGGCACGATCACCTTCGATCCCGAGCTCATGGAGACGTGCGTCGCGCAGGTGAACGAGCGCGACGTCGACCTCGTCGTCGTCGCGGGTGACCTCACCGCGGAGGGCTACGTCTGGGAGTTCGAGGAGGCAGCCGGCTGGCTCGAGCGGTTCGAGGCGCCGACCTTCGTCGTCCCCGGCAACCACGACGCGCGCAACATCGGCTGGATCCACTTCCGGCGGCTGTTCGGGGAGCGTTTCCCGGTCGAGCGGCGCGTCTTGGAGGGGGACCGCGCCGAGCGCATCGACGCTCCCGGTGTCACCGTGGTCGGCGTGGACTCGTCGCAACCGGATCTGAACGAGGGCCGCGTCGGCCGCGAGTGGTACGGCTGGATCCGCGAGCGCTTCGAGCGCGCATCCGACGACCTGAAGGTGTTCGTCGTCCACCACCACCTGATCTCGATCCCCGGTACGGGGCGAGAGCGGTCCACGGTGGTCGACGCGGGGATGCTGCTGCAGGTCCTCGCCGAGTCCCGGGTCGACGTCATCCTCTCCGGCCACAAGCACGTGCCGTACTTCTGGGGGCTGAACGGCATGCTCGTGTGCAACTCGGGGACGGCCTCGACGTGGCGCGTCCGCGGCCTCACGCCGCCGTCCTGGAACGAGGTGACCATCGACGCCTCGACCATCAAGGTGCACCTGCACTACGCGGACGGGCGGCGCGAGCTGTCGGTGGTCCGCACCCGAGCCAACTGGACCGCGATCCGGGAGGCGCTGTACCTGACCGACGCGTTCCGCCGGTCCAACCCGGTGAGCCTGGATCGGGCCGAGCTCGCCGTCGAGGCGGGGCGCTGACGTGGCCGGTCGACGCGACGATGAGGGCGGACCGAGCTCCGTGCCGTTCACCATCGCCCACCTCGGCAACCTCGGCTGCGGCGGGCTGCACCACGAGCCCGGGCTCCTCGCGCAGATGATCGAGGGGATGAACGTCGTCGCACCGGACCTCGTCATCGTCAGCGGCGACCTCACCGATGCCGGCTACGAGTGGGAGTACGAGGAGGCGCAACGCCAGCTCGACGCGGTCACCGCGCCGACCGTCGTCGTCCCCGGCAACCGTGACGCGCGCAACGTCGGCTACATCCACTACGAGCGGCTGTTCGGTGACCGTTTCAGCTGTCACCGCTACGCGATCGACGGGGTCCGGGCCGAGCGCCTCGCCACCCGCGGGGTCACGGTGCTCGCGATGGACTCGTCCGAACCCGACCTCGACACCGGCCACATCGGCCGTGAGTGGTACGACTGGATACGCGAGCAGCTCGAGGACGTGGAGGGGCACCTCAAGCTGTTCGTGCTCCACCACCACGTCCTCGCGATCCCGGGTGCGGGTCGTGCGATGAACGTCGTCACCGACGCCGGGGACCTGCTCCCGGTGCTGAACGAGGTGGGGATCGACATCGTGCTGTCGGCGCACAAGCACGTGCCGTTCTTCTGGGGGCTGAACGGCATGCTCGTGGCGAACTGCGGGACGATCGCGACGCGACGCCTGCGCGGGTCGGTGCCCCCGTCGTGGACCGAGCTCAGGGTCGACCACTCCACCGTGAAGGTCTACCTCCACTACGAGGACGGTCGGCGTGAGCTGTCGGCGATCCGCAGCCGCGGCACCCGGCGGCTCATCGCGGAGTCGTTCCACATCACCGACGACTTCTTCTCGTCCAACGCGGTCCCGGTGCACTGACGTGGGTCGCTACCGTCGGGCCGTCGTCCTCGTCGACGGCGAGCACCACCCTCCGGTGGTGCGGACCGCGCTCGCCGAGCTCCGCGAGGACGGGACCGAGCCGGTGCTCGCGGTCGTGCTCGGCGGTGGGGAGAAGCTCGCCGCCCCCGGCGAGCCGCCGGATCTCGGGGTCGAGGCCATCTGGCCGGCCCGGGCGGAGTCCGCGCTCCCGGGGGTGCTCGCGGAGCACCGCCCCGACGTCGTGGTCGACCTGTCGGGCGAGCCGGTGGTCAGCGCCCGACGTCGGCTCCGCCTCGCCGCGGTCACCGTGGACGCCTCCGTCCCGTACGAGGCACCCGGGCTCCGCTACGACCCGCCCCCGACACCGGCGCGGTCGTCGCGACCGGCCGTCGCGGTGACCGCGACCGGCAAGCGGACGGGGAAGACCGCGCTCTCGGGGGCGCTCACCCGGCACGCGATGGCGGGGGGGCGGACCCCGGTCGTGATCGCGATGGGACGGGGCGGCCCCCCCGAGCCGACCGTGATCCCGCCGGGGACCATCCTCGACGGGGACCGTCTGCTCGAGATCGTCGCGGACGGCGGTCACGCGGCCAGCGACTTCTACGAGGACGCGCTCATGACCGGTGCCGCCACCGTCGGGTGCTTCCGGGTCGGTGACGGCCCGGCAGGGGTCGTGGCGACCTCCAACGTCCCGGCGGGGGTGGCGGCGGCCGACGAGCTCGAGGCGGACCTCACCGTGCTCGAGGGCTCGGGGGCCGCGATCCCTCCCTGCCACGCGGACGCCACCGTTCACGTGGTCCCCGCCGGCATCGATCCGGGGGACCTCGGGGCACTGCTCCCCCTGTCCTTCCTCCGGGCGGACCTACTCGTGGTCACCTTCGCCGACGCCCCCACCCTCCCCGACGGGCGGGTAGGGGTGGCCGTCGGGGCGCTCCGCGAGCTCCTCGACGAGCTCCCCCGGGACGAGCCCGCCCCGATCGTTCTCACGACCTTCCGCCCCCGTCCGCTCGCGCCGGTCGGTGGCCGCCGCGTGTACGTCGCGACGACCGCGCCACCGTCGGTGGGCGACGTGCTCGACCGACACCTGACCGACCAGCACGGGGCGGAGGTCGTCGGCATCACCCACCACCTCGCGGACCGGCCGCGGCTGCGGGCGGATCTGGACGGGGCCCCGCAGCACGACGTGCTGCTGACCGAGTTGAAGGCAGCGGCGGTGGACGTGGTCGTACGACGCGCCCGTGACCGCGGCGTCGACGCGGTGATGTACGACCACGAGGCGGTGACGCTGCCGCCGGATCGGGCACACCCCGCCGTCTTCACAGGTGACCTCGCGACCGGGTTCGACCGTGTCCTCGCCGCTGCCGACCGTCGGCACCGGTCACGCACCGGGCCGGCCGACGGGGCCTCAGGCGCCGGTGGGTGAGCGCATGCTGCTCGAGGCCACGGTCTCCACCACGCGGGCGGTGACCTCGGCGACCGTGGTGTCCAGCGAGTAGGACCGGACGGTCGGCACGCCCCGGCTCGTCGCCAGGTCGGCGAGGCGGTCGTGGATCACGCGGATCTCGTCGAAGTGCTCGAGGTAGCGCTGCTGCGGGCGACTCGCGACGTCCTGGGAGCGGCCGGTCAGGTTCGACCGGTGGGCCTCGACGTCGTCGATGGCGAGCACGACCTGGACGGTGATCGCTTCACCGTGGGCTGGGAGGTCCACCGCTCCCGGTACCAGGTGCACCCCCTCGACGATGATGTCGGTCTGCTCGATGACCGCGCGGCGCAGGATGTGCTCCACGCCGACCGCGACGGTCGCGGTCTGGCGCAGGAACCCGATGAGCAGCGGATCGGCCCCCGTCGGGAGGACCTCGGGGACGGCCTCGCGTGCCTCGAACGAGGAGACGTGGAGGGACGGGAGGAGCTGTGAGCTGAGCGTCGCCCGCATCACCTCGCGGACCGCGTCCGTGGAGACGATCCGTGTGATCCCGAGGCGGTTGGCCACCTGGGTCGCGACCGTGGACTTGCCGACGCCGGTCGCCCCACCGACGAGGATCACGAGCGGCAGCTCGCGCTCCTGTGCCCGCTGCCAGCGGAGGTAGCGGGCCGAGGCCTCCTCGCCGATGTGCTCGGCCAGCACCTCCGCAACGACGCGCCGGAGCTGGTCGACCGTGACCTCGCTCTGGCCGCCGTCGCGGAGCCGACGTTCGACGTGCTCGGCGACCTCGTACGCCGTGGCCGGTGAGAGCCCGGTGGCGAGGACCGAGCTGGCGAGCAGGCCCTTGGAGTAGGGGAGTCCGGTCTTCGTGCCGCGTACCAGGATGTGTGACGGACGCTGCACGGCGGCCTCCGCGGTCGGCCAGCAGGAGCCTACGTCACGATCGCTGCCCGTGGAGGGCGCCGGCGGCTCAGCGCACCGCGTCGATGATGCCGGGGTCCAACCCGTCGTACGACTCGAGGTACTCGATGCGCTCGGCCTTCAGCGCCTCGACCCGGTCCTTGTAGTCGTCCATCCGGTCCTGACGCTCGTAGAGCGAGCGTGGCCGCAGGAGCTCGGGATCCTCGACCTCCGGGACCGACGTGGCCACGTCGTAGCCGAAGTCCGGATCCTCCTCCCACTCGATGGAGCCCTCCACGATCCCCTGGACGACCGCCGAGGAGTGGCGGATCTTCACCTTCTTCGAGCGCTCGTCGGCCTCCGGACCGCCGACGCGGCCGGTGTTCATGAGGTAGATGGTGAGGTCGGGGAGCGTCTCGAGCAGCTCGAGCAGGCGGTTGGCCTGCCACGCGTCGTCGTTGAAGAAGAACGGGTTCGTCCCCGGGACGCGCAGGTTCTTGCCCGCCTCGGCCGCACCGCCGGCGGACGTGCCCTTGGTCTCTCCCAGCATGAAGTACGCGGCGGCCTGCTCGCGCTTGAGCCGAGCCACCGCCGGGATGATGTTCTCGTTGCGGTTCAGGATCAGCAGGTGGTCCGCGGTCGGGAGGCCCCGGGGGTCGCGGTGGCGGATGTTGGTCAGCGGGAACGTGGCCCGGCCGTTGGCGGTGTGCGAGGCGTCGGCGAAGTCCACGGTGCCGTCGGCGGCGACGGCGACGTTCTCGAGCCACGCGTCCGGCTGGGTCGCCCCGTGGTAGATCGTCGGCTCCTCGTCGGGGTCGAGCCCGAAGGTCTTCGCGAAGCAGCCAGCCTCGCTCGCGTGTATGCGCCCACCCGGCATCAGGGCGACGAAGTCGTCCTGCACGGGGAGGGAGCCGAGCTGCTCGCGGAACGTGGTCGTCGTCTTGCCGGTGCCCGACAGCCCGATGATCAGCGCGCACTTCTCGGTGCCGTCCGGGGTGCGGTCGGCCGGGAAGGTCTTGCACCCGGCGTGGAGTGCGAGGCCACCACGCTCGTAGACGAGCTCGTTCCACATCCGCAGGCCGCCCATCTTGGACTCGCCGAAGTAGTCGGAGCCGAGCACGCGGGTGACGTGGTCGTCGAGATCCACGATGATCAGACGGTCGTCGGGCATGCCGGGAGCCGGGAGGCCCGGGGTGTAGATCACGGTGAACTCGGGCTCCCACCCGCCGTCGGGATCGAAGTACAGCTGCCGCTGCATCGCCGGGATGTTGGCCTGCTCCCGTTCGATGTACAGCTGCGCACCGGTCCGGAACTCGGGGTCCGGACCGATGTAGCCGCGGATCAGCACCATGTCCCGCTCGGCCACGTACTCGTCCTGCTCGCGGGCCCACTCGGCGGCGTCCGCCCGGGAGATCCGCTGCTGGTGGATCTCGTCGTCGGCCACGAAGAACGTGGACCGCTTGAGACGCGCGGTGACCTGTGAGGTGTAGTTGACGTTGTCGAACTCGGTGACGGCGACCCGGTCGCCGAGGTGCTCGAGCGTCCACGAGCGCAACTGCTCGGGATCCGGGTCCTCTGCGACGGAGCGGGCTGGGGGTAGTTCGAAGGGCACCGGGTCCTCCTCGGCGGGTTCACGTGTGTCGCTCCGGGTGGGGGCCGCTCCGGTCGTCACCGGTCCCACGCACCGCGGTCACGGGCATCGCCGGAGAGTGACCATGGTCGGCACGGGTCGCCTCCGATCGGCGCGCCGCATCCCTCCGTGACGCTCCGGTGAGCCTACCAACGCCGTCTGAGCGCGAACGACCCGCCCGCCTGCCCCTCCGTCCCGGCCCCAGCGTGCAGCAGCGGTCGACACCGGCGGCGCCCGGTGGGATAGTCGGGGACGTCGCTCGGTTGCGCCGTTACGGGGAGAGGATCGCGACGATGGGCCGGATGACCCGGGAGCACAAGCGGGCCCTGGCGCGCGGACGGCGCGAGGCGCGGGCTGTGCGCACCTACCTGGAGGCGCTGCGAGGCGGTCCGAGCGGGCACGATCCGGCGAGGAGCCGGATGGAAGAGCGGACCCGACAGCTACGCGCCCGCATCGACCGCACGGAGCGGGCGGCCGAACGTACCGAGCTCCTCCGCGAGTGGCTGGGGATCGAGCGACAGCTCGCCGAGCTGGAGCAGGGTCCCGACCTCGACACTCTCGAGGCGGCCTTCGTCGAGGTCGCCTGGTCCTTCTCCGAGCGCAAGGGCATCAGCTACCCGGCGTGGCGCGAGGTGGGCGTGCCGCCACGCGTCCTACGGGAGGCGGGGATCACCCGGACACGACGGCCCCGACCCTGAGCGATGGGCTCAGCCCAGGGTGGCCGCGTGGTGCGACTCATCGTCGTCGAGGAGATCGACCGTGCGCAGGGCGCGCTGGGCGCTCGCCTCGAACGCCTCCGTGAAGCGGTCGCACTCGCGCCGGTAGGCGGCGACGCGTTCGTTGTCGTTGGCGAGCGCCTCCACGAACTCGAACTCCCGGTAGAGGTCGCCGGCGAACGCCCGGCGTCGTCGGCGCACCGTGTCGGCCACCGCCTTCGTCTTCAGGCGCACCTGCTTGTCGAAGTCGCCGGCGAGCTCCGCGGCCACCTCGTCGAGCCGCTGTCCGAGCAGGGACTTCGCCTTCGCGAGTCCCCGGGACGACCCGAAGAACTCCCCGAACTTCCAGCCGACCAACGCTCCGGCGAGGAGCCCGATGGGTCCCAGCATCCCCCCCGCGAGCGTCGCTGCCGCGCTGCCCGACAGGATGCTGCCGGCGGCCGCACCGGACAGGGCACGGGTGAGATCGGCGTCCCCGTCGCGTTGGACCGCCCGGAGCTGGTCCGGTGATACGAGGAACGCGCGCTGGTTGAGCACGATGTTCGGGGCGCGCGGCGTGAGCTCGATGATCACCTCCTGGAAGCGCGCCTCCAGGGTCGAGCGCAGCTCCGAGAGGATGCGCTCGAAGCCGGACTGGAAGGCGCGGGAGGCGACCTCCGACGACACCTCGAGCTCCCGACGGAACTTCGCCGCGAAGGCCTCGATCTCCTCGACCGACGAGCAGTCGTTGACGGCGCGCTTGGCGCGGGGGAACGGCTTCAGCAGCATCCCGCGGACCCGCACGCGCAGCGGCTCCACCGCCGCCATCGCCTGGCTCACGGCGTCCTCGAACTCCCGCTCGAGCCGACGGACGTCGTCATCGAGGCGTGCCCGGTGCGCGGCGAGCAGCTCGGGGTCGTCGAGCAGGGCCTCGCGGACGCGGACCTCCCCGCGGGCCAGATCAGCGACGTGCGCGATCCGCTTCGCGCACTCGGTGAGGACGGCCCGGCCGGCCTGCTCGGTCAGGAACACCTCGATGTCGCGGTGGAGCATCGCCGCCCCCGAGGCCCGGTACGCCTCGACGTCCCCGGTGCGGCGCGCCTCCCACGCCTCGAGGGCGCAGACGGCGTAGACGCGGACCTTGCCGGACAGCCCCGCCTTGCGTGAGGCGTCCACGATCCGCCCGCCGACGTAGCTCAGGACCTGGTTGCGGGTCGCCGGGTCGTGGAAGTGCTGCGGGTACATGTTGCAGACCAGGAAGACCTTCTTCAGCTGGCGGGACGCGACCTCCTGGAGGAAGTCGAGCTCCGTCGCGCCCACGGTCGGCGGGGACAGGAAGACGACGATGCCGGCGTCGACATCGTCGAGCTCCTGGAGGGTCCGTTCGGTGTAGGTCTCGTCGGTCTGGGCGTCGTCCAGGCCCGGGGTGTCAACCAGGCGCACGCCGTTGCGGAGGAAGCCGACCGGGACGCGCTGGTGGACGTGGAGCACGCCCCGCCGGTTGTTCGCGTTGTGCTTCTGGGAGGTGTAGAGGCTGACCTCCTCGGACGGGACCGTGCGCACCGACCCGTCCGCGAGCGTGACGTCGGCGCGGGGCTCCGGTCCGTGGTCCACGTAGACGGGGACCGCCGTCTCCGGGGTGACGTGCATGCTCGAGACCTCGAGCCCGAGCAGCGCGTTGAGCAGCGTGGACTTGCCGCGCTTGATCAGCCCGAAGATCCCGACGGTGAGGCGCGTCTGCTCGAGCTCACGTCGCACGAGCTCCGTCTCGGCGGTGATCAGGCTGTCGGAGGCGGCGGTCGCGGACACCTCGAGCGCCCGCCTGTCCTGGAACCGCTCCCAGATCTCGGTGAAGTGGTCCAGGCTCCGGAGCAGGGCCGTGCGCTCGATGTCGAAGCTGTCGAGGAACTGGGCCACGCCTCGTCCTCCGCTGGCGTCCGCATCCTACGGGTGCGCGATGCTACGGCCGCGCGACCGCGCGCCGTCGCCACCGACGGCTCCCTGCCTGTCCCCCTATGACTCGGCGGGTTGACGGGGCACCTTGAACGACTAGTCGTCTGGGTGAGGCCGGGTCCGGGACCCCCCACTACGCCGACAGGACGGCGACTAGCCCGAACGGGCCAGCCCGACCCGCCCAGGCGATGGCGTCGGCGGTCGCGTACCCTCGGTCGCGCAGCGACGACCTCCCGGGGATGGGAACGTGCGTGCCCGTCCTCGTGTTCTACCAGGTGTCGGTGTCCACTTCGCGTGGGCACCGGCCGGTGTGCTGCGGGGCGGGTCTCCCATCCCCTCTCCCGCTCGCTGCAGCCACCGTCCGGCCCCTCCCTGTCCCCCCGGGGAGGGGCCACTACCCCGTACGGCCGATCCCGGGCCCGCCGACGGCCCCTCCCCGAGCCGGTCACCGTTGCGCGGTCGGCGCCGCTACTCCTCGCAGTCGGTTCGCACCCCGCCGGTGACGCGGTGATCGCACCGGTAGGCGGCGTCCTCCCAGACGTACACGACGGTCGGCCAGAGGTCCTGCGGGAGCCCCTCCTCCTCACAGTCCGCTCGAACCTCGGCGGGCCGGCCGTCCTGCTGCGCGAACACCTGCACGTCGGTGTCGCCGTAGGTGTGCGATCCGTCGAAGCAGTCGCCGTGACCGACGAGCCGTTCGAGGCTCGCGGACGGGGTCGCCTGCCAGAGCGACGCGGAGTGGGCGCTCGCGGCGAACGTCTGCTCGAGCACGATCTCGGTGCGGCCGTCCCCCGTGATGTCGCTGATGCGCAGGCTCTCGATGCGGTCGGCCGGGCCGCCCAGATCGCGTTGGACGATCTCGTAGCGGGTGCCGGCCCACGCCGCGACGTCGACCCGGCTGCGCTGCTCGGCGTCCGCGACGAGGACGAACACGATCTCCTGGACCCCGTCGCCGCTGACGTCGAACGCGACCTGGCGCATGCCGGAGGTCCCGTCGGGGTCGTAACCGGCGACGAACCGCGCCCGATCCTCGTCGGTCGGGTCGCGCTCCTCCTCCGGGGTCGGGGTCGGCGTCGTCTCGGGCGTGGGGGAGGGTTCCGGAGTCGGCTCCGGCGTCGGCGTGGCCTCCGGGACCGGGGTGGCGGTCAACGCGACCGGGTCGGGATCGTCGTCCGGTGTCGGTGAGCAGCCGATCGTGCCCGCCACCAGGAGCGCGGCGGCGACGACGGCGAGCGCTCCCCGAGCGGCCATCTCCCTCCTCGCGTCGCGGTCGCCGACCGTCACCCGGGGAGGGTAGCGGTGCCGCCGTCGTCCACGGCCACCCGACCCTCGGCGGCGAGCTTCTCCAGCGCGGCGCGGGTCGACGCAGCGGCCGCAGGCAGGACCGTCGGGTCGACGTCGTGGTAGATCCGCCGGACGAGCGTCGTCGCGTGCTGCGGCCCCTCCTCCAGCAGGGTGAGGATCTGGCGCTCCCGGAAGTCGCGGTGGTCGAGGTAGTAGCGGATCACCGCGCTCGGGTCGCAGGTGAGCGTCGGCCCGTGGCCCGGGTGGAGCGCGTCCGGTCCGAGGTCCAGGACCCGACGCAGGGAGTCGAGGTACGCGGCGAGGTCCCCGTCCGGGTGCGCGATCACCGACGTCCCCCGCCCGAGGACGTGATCGCCGGTCAGCAGCGGGCCGTGGTCCAGACGGAACGACAGGTGGTCTCCGCTGTGGCCGGGGGTCGCGACCGACGTGACACGGACCCCGCCGGCCTCCAGCTCGGCGCCGTCGACGAGCACCCGGCCCGCCTCGCCGGCGACCGCCCGCATCGCCGCGGCCACCCGGCAGCCGAAGTGGGCGGCCCAGTCGCGCGCCGCCTCCGCGTGGTCCACGTGGTGATGTGTCACCACGACCAGCTCGCACGCGGCGTCGCGGCGGGCGAGCTCGTCACGCACCCGCGTGAGGTGGCCCGGATCGGACGGCCCGGGATCGATGACGATCGCTTCGCCGCTCCCTGGCTCGCCGATCACGTAGGTGTTGGTGCCGTCCAGCGTCATCGGGCTGGGGTTCGGGGCCAGGACGCGGGTCACGCGTCCGTCGAGGTGCTCGACCGGGTCGAGACCGCCCAACGGGGGCAGGTCCCAGTTCGCGCGCGGGTCGCGCGGCGCCTCGAGCCGCGACAGCGCGGGATCGGCCACGGTGCCTCCTCGTCGGACCGGGAGCTCTCCCGCAGGGAGGCTACAGCCGGCCCTGCGTCCTGCGGGGCGCCCCCGTAGCATGGGATGCGGCACGGGAGCCTCGCCCAGGAGGCTGAGAGGGCGGCAACGTCGGGCCGTACGCACGACGCGCCAGCCGCCGACCGTCACCACCTGATCCGGGTCATGCCGGCGAAGGGAGCGTCTCATGTCTGCCCCCGCACCTCCGCCCGCTGATGGGTCCCCGTCCTCGAGCGACGTCGTCGTCGTCGGCGGGGGGGTCATCGGGCTGAGCACCGCCTGGCGCCTCGCCGGCCGGGGGATCGACGTCGTGCTCGCCGACCCGGACCCGGGCGGGGGCGCGTCCTGGGCGGCGGCCGGGATGCTGGCACCGGTGACCGAGTTGCACTACGGGGAGGAGGCGCTGCTCGCGCTGAACCTCGCCTCCCGGGACCGGTGGCCGTCGTTCGCCGGGGAGCTCGCCGAGGCCGCCGGACGGGACCCCGCGTTCCGCCCCTGTGGCACGGTCCTCGTCGCGCGTGACCGCGACGACCGCGAGGCGCTCGACGATCTCGGCGACTACATGGAGGAGCTCGAGGTCCGCGTCGAACGGCTCCGCTCGCGGGAGCTGCGGGAGCTGGAGCCCGGTCTCGCGCCGACCGTCGCCGGCGGGCTGTTCGCCCCCGACGACCACCAGGTCGACAACCGGGCGCTCGTCGGCGCGCTGATCGCCGCGTGCGTCCGCGCCGGGGTCGCGATCGTGCGCCGCCGGGTGACGACGCTCGAGTCGACGGCCGGTCGTGTCCGTGGTGTCGCCCTCGAGGACGGCGCGACGATCTCGTCGGGGACGGTCGTCGTGGCTGCCGGCTCGTGGTCGGCGGGGATCGCGGGTGTCCCCGTGGACGCGATCCCGGTACGTCCGGTCAAAGGACAGGTGATCCACCTCCAGGGACCGGCCGATCCGCCGCTGGCGACGCGGACGATCCGGGGGCTCGACGTCTACCTCGTACCCCGCGCGGACGGCCGCATCGTGGTCGGTGCGAGCGTCGAGGAGCGGGGGTTCGAGACCACGGTCACCGCCGGCGCGGTGCTGGACCTGCTGCGTGAGGCGTACGCGTTGCTGCCCGGCCTCACGGAGGTCGAGCTGCTCGAGATCACCGCGGGCCTCCGCCCGGGGAGCCCGGACAACGCGCCGCTCATCGGTCCCGGCCCCCTCGAGGGCCTGGTGATCGCCGCGGGGCACCACCGCAACGGCATCCTGCTCACCCCGATCACCGCTGATGCCGTCGCGGCGCTGATCGCCGACGGCGCCCTGCCGGAGGTCGCCCGTGCGTTCCGTCCGGACCGCTTCGCGACGGAGGTGGCGGTGTGAGGATCGTGGTGAACGGATCCCCTCGGGACGTCGCCGACGACGCGACCGTCGGTGCGCTGGTGGTCGCGCTCGGCCGCGACCCCGAGGGGCGTGGCGTCGCCGTCGCCGTGAACGACGAGGTGGTACCGCGCGAGGAGTGGGACGACGAGCGGTTGTCCGAGGGCGACCGCGTCGAGATCGTCGGCGCCGTGCAGGGAGGCTGACGTGTCGGACGAGCCGCTGAAGATCGCCGGGGAGTCGTTCGCCTCCCGCCTGATCCTCGGGACCGGCGGGGCACCCAGCCTCGAGGTGCTCGAGACCGCGATCCGCGCGTCGGGGACCGAGATGGTGACGATCGCGCTCCGCCGCGTCGACCCGCAGGCTCGCGGCAGCGTGCTCGACGTCGTGGAGCGCTGCGGGGTGCGTCTGCTGCCGAACACCGCCGGCTGCTACACGGCACGGGACGCGGTGGTGACGGCGCGGATGGCGCGTGAGGCGTTCGCCACCGACTGGATCAAGCTGGAGGTGATCGGGGACGACCGGACGCTGTTCCCGGACGCCGTCGAGCTGCTCGACGCCGCCGAGGAGCTCGTGGACGACGGCTTCACCGTACTTCCCTACACGAACGACGACCCGATCCTCGCCGACCGGCTCGCGCGCATCGGCTGCGCGGCGGTGATGCCGCTGGGTTCGCCGATCGGCAGCGGTTCGGGGATCCGCAACCCGTACAACCTGCGCATCATCCGCGAGCGCGCGGAGATCCCGGTGATCCTCGACGCCGGGATCGGGACCGCCAGCGACGCGACCATCGCGATGGAGCTCGGCTGCGACGCGGTGCTCCTCGCCAGCGCCGTGACCCGCGCGCAGGACCCCGAGGCGATGGCCCGGGCGATGCGGCAGGCGGTCGAGGCCGGTCGCCTCGCCCACCTCGCCGGGCGCATCCCCCGGCGTCTGTACGCCGAGGAGTCGACGCCGTCGGTGGGGAGGCCCGAGTTCGGGGGGGAGGCGTGACCCGCGACGGGTCGTGGCGGCGCGCGCGGCTCGACGCGGCCCGCCTCTACGTGTGCGTCGGGCTCCGCCGCGAGCGCTCGGACCTCGACCGGTTCCTGGACGCCGCCCTCGGCGGCGGGGTCGACATCGTCCAGCTGCGCGAGAAGGAGGCGCGCAACGCCGAGCTGGTCGCCGCCGCGGCCTCGTTCCGTGCCGCCGCCGACGAGCACGGCGCCCTGTTCATCGTGAACGACGACCCGGAGCTCGCCGCCCAGGTCGGGGCGGACGGTGTCCACGTCGGTCAGGAGGATCCGGCGCCGGCGGTCGCTCGCTCCGTCGTCGGTGCCGACGCGCTCGTGGGTCGCTCGACCCACGGTCCGGAACAGTTCGATCGGGCGCTCGCCGAGGACACCGACTACGTCGCGATCGGCCCGGTGCACGAGACGCCGACGAAGGCGGGACGCCCCGGCATCGGCCTCGGGCCCGTGCGGCACGCCGCGTCGGTCGCGGACCGCCCGTGGTTCGTCACCGGCGGGATGTCCGCCGAGACCGCCCCCGAGGTGCTGGCGCGCGGCGCCCACGGCATCGTCGTGGTCCGGGCCGTCGTCGACGCCGAGGACCCGGGGGCCGCCGCCCGTGGGCTCGCCGACCTGCTCCGGGATCGCTGACCCCGCGGCTCGGTGCGTGCCGACCGCACGGAGACGGATCGAGTGCCCCATGTGGCACCAGGAGCGTCATCGTGTGGTACAGGTGGCAGTGGTCGCGGTCAGGGCTCGTCGAGCTCGCCGGTGTGCGGGTGGCGGATCGCGATCCCGCCGTCGGGGAGGTGCACGATCTCGGGCAGGGTCCGGCGGGTGTCGACCTCGCCTCGTCGGGCGGCGGCCAGCGCCTCCTCGGCGGAGCCGTAGGCCGCGAGCGCCTCGAGGTTCCTGCGGGTCGGGTAGACGATCGTCGACCGTCCCTCGCGACCGGCGTCGAGCGCCTCCTCGGGGGTGGTCCAGGTCGAGGCGACCGTCTCGACGTCGTCGTGGACGCCGAGCTGGTCCTCCGGCGCGGCCGCGAGGAAGAACCGCGTCTCGTAGCGTCTGTGCACCCCCCGTGGGGTCACCCACCAGGACCACCACGCCAGGGCACCGAGGTCGAGGACCAGCCCCTCCTCGGCGAGCCATCCCCCCCAGTCGAAGGTGGTGTCACGCGACGCCAGCCCGGCCCTGGCCTCAACGAAGCGGGGTGCCGCGAGGTCGGCCGCCGTCAGGGCGTCGCCGTGCCGTCTGGCCAGCAGCACGCCGGCCTCCTCGAAGGTCTCCCGCACCGCGGCGACGTGGAGGCCGAGGGCCAGGTCCGGCTCCACGTCCATGCGCTCGGCCGCGTCGCCGGGGTCGAGGCCCTCCCACCGGTCGCCGGGGAGGCCACGGTCGGTCGGCTCGACGCGCCCGCCCGGGAAGACGTAGGCACCCCCGGCGAACTCGGTCTCGACGTGCCGCTCCAGCATGAAGACCTCGAGCCCGTCGACGCCGTCGCGCACCAGCACCGTGGTCGCCGACTCGACCGGGGTGACCTCGTCCCCGGAGATCCGGCCCACCGGCAGGTCCGGCCCGTCGTCGTGCGCTCCCGCGGTCGGATCGGCGGCGGGGCGTTCAGTCACCGGCCGGCCCCTCGAACCGCGGCGCGCGTCTCTCGCGGATCGCCTCGACGCCCTCGCGGACGTCAGGGCCGGCGAAGCCCATGAACTCCAGTGCCAGCGACGCGTCGAACACCGGCCCGAACATGCGCAGCCAGTTGTTCAGCGCGAGCTTCGTCCACCGGATCGCGGTCGGGGATCCGGCGGCCAGCCGACCGGCGACCTCGTAGGCGGTCCCGACCAGCTCGTCGTCCTCGACGCAGAGCGCCACCAGCCCGAGTCGCTCCGCCTCCTCCCCCGACATCGGCTCGCAGGTGAGCAGGTGGTACTTGGCCTTGGCCATCCCGATGAGCAGCGGCCAGACGATCGCGGCGTGGTCCCCCGCGGCGACGCCGAGACGTGTGTGTCCGTCGATGATCCGGCACGTGCGGGTGGCGATCGGGACGTCGGCGAGCACCCCGACCACGAGCCCCGCGCCGACCGCGACCCCGTGCATCGCGGAGACGATCGGCTTCGAGCAGTCGATCACCCCCATGACGAGGTCGCGCGCCTCCTTCAGGACCCGGGCGCGCACGGCGAAGTCGTCCGCCATGTCCGAGACGAGGTCGAGGTCCCCGCCCGAGGAGAAGGAGTCGCCCTCCCCCCGCACCACCACGACCCTCGCCTCGGGATCGAGATCGATCTCGCGCCAGACGGTCGCGAGTTCGCGGTGCCCCTCGTGCCCGAGGGCGTTCAGCTTCCCGGGGGTCGACAGCAGGATCTCGAGGATCCCCTCCTCGGGTCGGCTGATCTTCAGGCTCGTGAACCGCTCGTAGCGTCCGGTCACCCGCGCTCCTCCAACCGTCCTGGTCGAGACCCGGCAGGGCCCCTCGGCACGGGCGAGAGTAGGCGGCGTCCGGTCGGACGGCCCGCGAACGTACGGCGTCGTTCGGTCGGCCGACCGTCGGGACGTTGAAACGGAGGCCCGGTTGCCGGTCAATGGTCACGAAGCAGGTCGCGGTCACGTGACCGTCCCCCCGGGCGGCACCGCGGCCCACGGAGGTGAGTTCCGTATGGCCGAGCAACGTCCCCCTGAGGAGCCCAGACGCGAACGCGAGGTGATCGTCACGGATGGTGGTGGCGGCGGACCGGGCACGATCGTGGCCGCCGTGGTCGGGATCATCCTGATCCTCATCGTCGGGTGGTTCCTGCTGAACACGCTCGGGATCATGGGCGGCGAGATGGAGGAGCCGACCAACGACGACATCGAGGTCGAGGTCGACGCGCCCGACGAGATGGACGGCGGCGACGGCTGATCGCGTACGACCCTCGAGGAGCACACCGGCGGCCGCCCTCGGGCGGCCGCTCGGCGCTGCACCCCGCCGCCGGCGCGCTGGTGACCGTCGCCCCGTCTAGCGTGCCGGTCTGCGGGAGGAGGCGGATCGATGGGGATGCGGACCCTGGCGTCCGTGGTGGTCGCCGCCGTCGTGACCGCGGTCGGCGGGGGTGCGTGGATCGGGCCTCCCGGGGGCGGTCCGGGCGCGTCGGCCACGTCCACCCCTCTCGACGCGTCGGTCGGGGACTCCCGCTCGGACCGGGGAGCGGTACCCGGCCTCCGGGCCGGTGAGGTACCCGCCGCCGAGGCGCTC
Source organism: uncultured Actinomycetota bacterium (assembly GCA_964483845.1). Lineage (GTDB taxonomy): Bacteria > Actinomycetota > Nitriliruptoria > Nitriliruptorales > JAHWKO01 > CAZADJ01. The sequence goes on from CAZADJ010000016.1 coordinate 22,138, forward strand.
AGCCGCCGGTACGTGCCCGCGGAGGTCCCGGAGGGATCGGGGACGTTCACGACGGTGGCGGGCACGAGCGAGCCGGTCGGACGGGGCTGGCCGCGGACCTTCGCGGTGGAGGTGGAGGACGGTCTCGGGGTCGAGGCCGAGCGCTTCGCGGACGAGGTGCAGCGCATCCTGCTGGATCCCCGCGGCTGGACCGCTGACGGCACGGTCGCGCTCCGGCGGGTGGACACGGACCAGGCCGACCTCCGAGTGACGCTCGCGAGCCCCGCGACCGTCGACGCAGAGTGTCGGCCGCTCGAGACGGGCGGCCGGTTCTCGTGCTGGAACGGGGAGCGCGCGATGCTGAACGTCTGGCGCTGGCGTCACGGTGCGTCGGCCTTCGGGGACGACCTGACCGGCTACCGCGGGTACCTCGTGAGCCACGAGGTCGGCCACGCGCTCGGCCGTGGCCACGTCGGCTGCCCCGCGCCGGGCGTCCCCGCACCGGTGATGATGCAGCAGACGGTCGGCATCGAGCCCTGTGCGCCGAACCCCTGGCCGTACCCGTACGCGGGCGGCTGACGCCGGCCCCGCGTGGTCGGTCCTCCCCTCAGGCCACGGCGGGCAGCCCGAGGTTGCCGTAGATCTCGCGCGTCGCCGTGGAACGGTTGAGGGTGTAGAAGTGGAGCCCGGGCGCTCCCGCCTCGAGGAGCTCGGCGCAAAGGGAGGTCGCGACCTCGACGCCGATCCGGCGCACCTCGGCGCGGTCCTCGCCCACTGCGTGGAGCCGCTCGGCCAGGTCCGGCGGGAACTCCGCCCCGGACAGCTCGGCGAAGCGCTCGATCTGACGCACGTTGGTCACCGGCATGATCCCGGGGATGACCGGACGGTCGACGCCGAGCGCCGCGAGGTCGTCGACCAGCCGGAGGTAGTCCTCGGCGTCGAAGAAGAACTGGGTGATGCCGAAGTCCGCGGCTCGAAGCTTCGTGGCCTGGTGGGCGCGATCAGAGGCGTGGTCCGGCGAGGCCGGGTGGCCCTCCGGGTGGGTCGCGACCCCGACGGAGAAGTGGTCACCGCCGACCTCGCGCACCAGCTCGACGAGTTCGAAGGCGTAGCGGAGGTCGCCCGGCGGGATGTCGGGCTCGTCGCGCGGCGGATCGCCGTGCAGTGCCAGGATGTTCTCGACACCCGCGTCCCGGTAGCGGGTGACGATCTCCTCGAGCTCGCCGCGGGTGTGTGCGATGGCGGTCAGGTGCGCCATCGGGGTCATCGGCGTCCGCTCGAGCACGTCGATCACCAGGCGGCGCGTGCGGTCCCTCGTCGACCCTCCGGCCCCGTACGTGACGGAGACGAAGGACGGACCGAGCGGGGCGAGCGCCCCGAGGGTCTCGCGCAGCCTGTCCTCGCCCTCGTCGGTCTTCGGGGGGAAGAACTCGAACGAGTAGGTCCGACCGGAGGCGAGCAGGTCGGCGATCTTCGGCACGTCGGCCTCCGTCTCGACGTCAGCGGGCGAGGGTAGTCAGGTGCGTGCGCTCCGCGCACAGGGGGGTGGACGCGCGGACACGGGCCGCCGCTGGTCGCCCCCCGAGGCACGGCCGTCCGGACGTGCGTGGCGCCGGCCGGCCCCGGCCCGGCGCGGTGCGATGCGAAGGGCACGCGGGCCGCGTGCAGCCCGCAACGTAGAGGAGGCACCACCGTGTCCGAGCAGAGACCCCCGCAGGAACCACCCCAGGACCGCGAGCGGGAGCGTGAGGTCATCGTGACCGACGGTGGCGGCGGGCCCGGGGTCGGGCTCATCGTCGGGATCGCGCTCGTCGTCCTCGTGCTGATCGTCGTCATCGCGATGCTCTTCATGGGTCGCGAGGCGGTGGACGACCAGCTGCCCGACGACGTCGACGTCGAGCTCGAGGCGCCGGACGGCGACACGAACGGCGA
>CAZADJ010000017.1:0-23957 GCA_964483845.1 uncultured Actinomycetota bacterium
TGGCAGATCACACATAGGCCTGGCAGGATGGACGGGAACCGTGGTCGAGTGCGGGGTGGTCGAGTCCAGGAGGGGACAGCCGTGGCGTGGTGGTGGGTCGGCAACGCCGTCCTGCTGCTCGTCGTCGTGCCGCTCGTGGTCGCGTTGGCGACCCAGATCATCCGGCTGCTCCACGAGGTGAACCGCTACGCCGAGGACATCCTCGAGCACGGGCTCGGGCTCAGCGCCAACCTCGAGCCGGTCCCGGCGCTGCTGGACACCCGCGACCTCATCGACCGGGTCACCGACGAGGCCACCCGCTACGTCACCGGCCTCGACAGCTCGAGCTGAGGAGGCGTCGATGTCCGCCGCTGCGATCACCACGATCGTCCTGGCCGGGCTGCTGATCGCTGCCCTCGCGTTCTACCTGCTCTGGGTGATCGTCCTCCTGCGCGCGGCACACCACACCCTCGGGAAGGTCTCCTTCGGGGTCTCGTCGATCGCCCACCGCACGGAGCCGCTCGGCCCGGTGCTCGAGCACGTGAACACCAGGCTCACGGCCGTCGCCCTCGCGCTGGAGGGCCTGGTCGCGAAGCTCCGCGGCGAGGAACCGCCGGCGAAGGCGGGCTAGGAGGAGGCTGTGGCGAAGCTCGAGTTCCGCTGTCAGGACGTGGGCGTCGTCTGCGGGAGGAAGGTGACCGCGGACACCGAGGAGGAGCTGATCGGTGCGATCGCCGAGCACGCCGAGGAGAAGCACGGCGTCGCGCTGAACGAGACGCTCATCGACTACGCCCGCACCAAGGTCCGCGGTGGGAGTGAGTAGCGAGCCGTCCGGGTCCGGAGCGCACGGCCGGTCATCGGAGGCGGGTGCGGCGGGCGGACCATCCGATGTCGAGAGCCTGCTCGAGCACCTCGGGCAGCTGATGGACGAGATCGACGGGCTCGACGAGACCGTCCGTGCGCGCGTCTTCGACCTGCTCGACGGGGTCGACCTCCTGCACCGCACCGCACTTGAGCGGCTCGGCGCCGCGCTCGACGACGGTGACCTCGAGCGACTGCGGGCGGCCGACCCGGCGGTGGCGTGGCTGTTCGACGCCTACGCTGTCGGGGTCGACCAGCGGGCGGCCGCCGAGCGCGCTCTGGACGAGATCCGACCGTACATCCACTCCCACGGGGGCGAGGTCGAGGTCCTCGACATCGAGGACGGCGTCGTCCACGTCCGCCTCTCCGGGGCCTGCTCCGGGTGCTCGGCGTCGGCGATCACCCTCCGGGAGGGGGTCGAGGACGCCCTGCGCGACCACATGCCGGGCTTCGTCGACCTCACCGTCGAGGAGGACGACGCGGAACCACATCCCCCGCCCGGGCCGACCCTGCTCCAGATCCAGGATCGTCCGCCGGGCTGACCGCCCGTCCCGGGCCGGATGACCCGCACGCCCGCCCTCCGTGTGCCTCCGCGGTAGGGCACGCTCGCCGGTCAGCCGAGCTCGTCGACGAGGCGCGAGAGCTCCGCGACGGCGGTGTCCACCGCGGCTGCGACCTGCGGTGAGAGCCCCTCGCCGAGCCGGTCGGTGTCGACGGGCTGGCAGCCGACGATGAGGGCGGTGTCCGGGAGGACGCCGAGCTCCCGGGCGAACAGCAGCGCCCGGTCGGGTGTCGCGTAGTGCATGTCGGCGAGCGCGTCGCGTCGGCGCATCGTCGGGAGCTCGCTCAGGTCGCTGATCTCGGGCGCGAGGGTCACGACCGTCCCGGGCGGACGGTCGACCTCCACGGCATCGACCACCAGCAGCACGTCGACGTCGCGGCGCAGGAGGTCCTGGACGAGGTGGATCCCGCCGATGCCGACCTCCACCACGCGCACACGGTCCGGTGGTGGTAGTGCCTCGAAGGCACGCACCACCTCGACCCCGAAGCCGTCGTCACCTCGGAGGACGTTGCCGAAACCCGCGACGAGGACCCTCACCGGGCGCAGCGTAGACCCGCGGCCGGGACGGGGGCGGTGCGCCGCCCACCCGTACCATGCGCAGGTCGACAGGGAGGCGCGCGTGCAGCAGCGGGACCCGGAGGCGGTGATCGCCGATCTGCGCGCCCAGCTGCTGCGCTACCGCGCCGACCGCCACCCCCGCGAGCACGCGACCGTCCAGTTCCACCTCGGCACGGCGCTCATCACCGCGGAGCGTCCGGGACCCGCTGCGGTCGCCCTGCGCGTCGCGCGCGACCTGTTCGATGCGGACGACGACCCGGTCGCCTGCGCGAAGGCGACGAACATGCTCGGCGCGGCGCTACGCGACCTCGGGGACCTCGATGCGGCCGGGGCGTGCTTCGCACGCGCCGACGAGGTGTTCGCTGCGCACGACCAGCCCCTCGAGCGTGGCGCGGCGGTCTTCAACCGCGGGCTCGTCGAGCGGGAGGCCCTCGGACCGGAGGCGGCCATCCCGCGCTTCACCACCGCCCTCGACCTGTTCGAGGCGGGTGGGGCTGCCGGGCAGGCCTCCGCCGCAGCGCGTGAGCTCGGCGCCGCCCTGCTCGCCGAGGACCGGACCTCCGCCGCCGCCGAGGCACTCGAGCGCGCGGCCGAGCTGGCCGGCCGTGCCGGTGATCGCGCCGCGCTCGGCGCCGCGACGAACGCGCTCGGTCTCGCTGCCCTCGCGCACGGCGACCTCGACGGGGCGATCGCGGCGTTCCACGACGCGGTCGCCGCCCATCCACGGGGGGTGCGACCCGCCGCCCACGCCATGGCCAAGGCCAACCTGGCGCTCGCCCAGGAACGCGCCGGCGACGCGCCGCGAGCGCGACTGGCCGCACGACAGGCCAGGGCGACGCCGGAGGTCCCGACCGCCGTCGCGGACCAGGCTGCCGCGATCCTCCAACGGCTCCCCGAACGGTCCGCCGCCGACGACCTGCTCGACGTCCTCGCGGACGAGGACCCCGAGCGGCGGGCGTCGACCGTGCGCGACGAGCTGACGCGTTGGAGCGCTGCTGACGAGACCACCCGACACGCGGAGATGCGCGCGTGGGTCGCCGCCCACGCACGCTGGGAGGGCGACGGCACCGATCTCGCGGAGTCTCTGCTCGACGTCCTGCTCGAGTTCCCGCCGGACGGGATGGAGGGGCTGATCGCCGCCGCGGTCGTCGCCACGGACGAGGTCACCGACGAGGTCGCCGCGAGGTTCCGCAAGGACGTATCCGCGGCGATGGGCCGCTTCCACGTCCCGCAGTGGATGCGGCTGAAGGACACCTTCCGACGTCTCGCGACCGGGACCGACACACCGGAGGGGTGGGGATGAGCGACGCCCGCACGCCGGGCTGGGATCTGACGGAGCCGGCGGTGGCCGCGGCGCTCCCCGGCCGACCGACCCGTGCGTACCCGGCGTTGCTGTCGACCCAGGCGGAGGCGCTCGCCTGGGCCCGGGCGGGGGCGCCGTCCGGCGCCGTCGTCGTCGCCGACTACCAGGCCTCCCCGCGGGGCCGCGGCGGGATACCGTGGAAGGTCCGCCAGGGAGAGGGGCTGGGCTTCTCGATCGTGCTGCGACCGCCGCTACCGCCGGCGCGGGAGGGCTGGCCGTACACGATCGCGACGTGCGCGCTCGCCGACGTCGTCGGCGAGACCGCCGACATCCACTGGCCCGACGAGGTGCACGCCGCGGGCAGCCGCGTCGCCGCGGTCGGCGTCGACGTCGAACCCGGCCCACAACGGATCGCGTGGGCGGTCGTCACGCTGCTCGTGGAGGCGGCGACACCCCCGCGCGCCCAGCTCCTCGCCGACCACGTGCGCGCGATCGAGGCTCGCCTCGAAGACGAACCCGCACAGGTGCTCGAGGACCACCGATCACGGTGCGCGACGCTCGGACGCAAGCTCCGCGCCCGGCTCATCCCGGTCGGTCCCGCCGGCCCGCAGGTCGAGGGGGTGGCGGTGGATCTCCTCGAGGACGGCGCCCTGGTCCTCCGGACGGACCGCGACCGTCGCGTCGCGATCCCGCCCCAGAACCTCGGTGTCCTCGAGGAGGCGCTCTGACCCGGCCGTCCGTAGGCTGACGCCAGCGGCGCGAGGGCACACGACGGGACCGTCACGAGGCAGCGGACGAGCCGAGTCGGGTTGGGCGCCCGACCCGACCGGTCGCTTCGAGCAGCGCTTCTTCGACGGCCGCCGCTGGACGCGTCGGGTCCGGGTCGGCGAGGCGGAGGCGATCGACACCCTCGGCGTCCCCGCGGATCTCCAGCCGGACACGTCCAGCGACCGCCCCGAGCCCGGGTGGCGCCCGGATCCTGACGACCCGAGCCGCGAGCGGTACCACGACGGCTGGCAGCTCACCATCAAGTCGCGCCCCGCCGCCTCCGGGCGACGTGAGCGCGCCGGGGGACGCTTCCCCGTCCCGCGCATCGTGGTCGCCGCCGGCGTCGTCTGTGTGCTGCTCGTCGGCCTCGTCGTGATCGCGGTGTCGCTGCTCTCCTAGCGGCCTCGCGACGCCGCGTCGACCGTCGGGCCCGCCCGCTCCGAGGTCCCCGCGCCCGGGCCGGTCAGACGTCCGCGCCGTCGACCGCCTCGAGCGGCTGCAGACGGTCGAGCTCCTCGACGAGGCTCCACCACAGGCCCCAGTCGAGGTGGCCCATCCCCTCCCCCGTGGCGCCGTCGCCGATGCGGCGGCGCAAGCGGTCACGCTCCCGGAAGGTCGCGCCCCAGCGGCCCGTCCGGTCGAGGCGGTCGAGCTCGCGGAGCAGCGCCTCCATCGTCTCGAGCGCCGGCGACGGGTCGAGGTGGCCGTCGGCGAGCGTCGCGCGGATCTCGCGGACGAGCGCGAGCACCGGCGCTCTCCTCACCTCCGCACGGACCAGCGCCAGCGCCCGCTCCAACCCCGTCGCTGCCTCCGCGCTCAGGTGTTCGGACGGCGCGGTCGTCACGGGCTCCACCTCGATCGCGACCGTCCGGGGAGGGAGCGCGTCGAGGCCGCCGGCCACCTCGAGCACCAACCCCAGCGTGACGTAGCCCGTGCCCGCGTCGCGCACGGCGGTCCCGACCTCCTCGGTGTCGAGGCCGACCCCCTCGACGCGACGCCGCTCGACGGTCCCCGGCGTCCGGCCGCGACGCTCCGCCCCGATGAGGATGAGCGTGTGGGGTCGTAGGTCCTCCAGGCGCTGGGCGACCGCGATCGCCCCGTAGTAGAGGTCCTCGACCAGCACACCGCCGCCGAACCGCTCGGTCGCGAGCCGCTCCGCCGCGCGGCGGCCGAGGTCGAGATCGCCCTGGTAGAGCTGACCGACCCCGCCGACCAGCACGTCGACGTCCTCCGCCCGCTCGTCCATGCGCCGGCCCGCTCCGCCCGTCGGGGACCGCGATGATGCCACGGTGGCCGGGCGCGCACCGCGTGCCCCGGATCCGCCCCGGCCCCGCGACGCCAGTGGCTACGATGCTAGGTGTCATCGACACGTACCGTGGAGGGGGGTCGATGGGGGGAAGCAGGTCGATGGGCGGAGCGCACGTGGACGATCCGAGCGCCGCGCTCCGGCGCGGGTCGGCGTCGCAGGGTGACGGCTTGCTGCTGTTCGCCCGGTACGCGTACCCACCGAACGAACTCGGTTACTGCGGACCCGAGGACCACGGTGCGTTGCTCGACTACGGGGCGGCAGGCGTGGTCGATCCCGGCCTGGGCGAGCTCGCCCGCGCGTTCCACGGTCCCTGGCCGTACCTCACGCTCCTCGCCGGCGCGGCCGGCCTCGACGACCCCTTCGACCGGCGGCTCGTGGAGGCGTACTGGGTCGGCAACGAGCTGCTCGACCGGGTCAGGATGCACGATTTCGGCGAGACGGTGCGCGCGCGCTTCAAGCCGATCGCCGGCAGGCACTGGAGCCACCTCGCGGAGACCATCCCCGCGGGCGCGGTCGCCCACCACAGCTTCCACGTCTTCGGCGTCTACCCCTGGGTCGGGCTGCTGGACACCGGCCGCGCCCACGACGCGCTGGAGCACCTGGACCGGTGCCGGATCCGGTGGGGACGCGTGCTGGCGGTCAACGGCGACCAGGTGACGGTGCGCTACCGGCCGCTGCGGTGGGACGAGCGCGAGCTGTACCTGGGCGCCCCCGAGACCGAGATGGTGACGCGGGCGCTGAACGGAGCGGGGTTCGTGAACGACCTCGTCCCCGGGGACTGGGTCTCGATGCACTGGCACTGGGTCTGCGATCGCCTCGACCGCGACCAGCTGCGCAACCTCCGCAGCTACAGCGAACGGCACCTCCGGCTGGTGAACAGGGGTGTCGCGCACAGCGGCCCCGGGACGGTGCTCGCTGACGGGTGACCGGGCGACAGAGGGGCGGTGGTTCACGGTGATGCGAGGACGATCCTCGGCAGCGGACGTGGCGGGCGCACGGGATCGACACGGTGCGCGGCCCGGAACGTCGACGACGATCCGCGCCAGAGGGTCCCGGTACACCGCGCTCGTGGTGGCGTTGCTGATCGGGCTCGCGCTCGCGGCCTGCGACGCCGGTGACGATCCGGTCGTCGACGGTGCGCCGGACGATGCGTTGGACGAGCCCGCGGTCGAGCCGGAGGAGACCCTGGCCGGGACCCTGCGCATCTACACCTCGGTCACCCAGGACACCGTCGACGAGGTGACCGCGCTCTTCACCGACACGCACCCCGACATCGACCTCGAGGTCTTCCGCGCACCGACCGGGGAGCTGAACGCCCGCATCGCGGCGGAGAAGCGCGACGAGGGACGCATGCTCGCCGACGTGCTGTGGCTCACGGACCCGCTGTCGATGCAGCAGTTCGAGGTGGAGGGGGACCTGGCCGCCTGGACCCCCGGGAACGCTACGGCTGTCCCCGACGAGTTCCGCGAGGAGACCTTCTGGGGCACCCGACTCCTCAACATGGTGCTCGTCCACCGCGATGACCTCGACCCGGCGCCGACCTCCTGGCACGATCTGACCGACCCCGTCTACGAGGACGGCGTGGTCATCACCGATCCGGGCTTCGCCGGATCCGCGTTCGGTGCGCTCGGTTACTTCGCGCTCACCGACGGGTTCGGGTTCGACTTCTACGAGGACCTCGCCGCCAACGGCGCGGTCCAGGTCAGCGCTCCGGGTGATGTCGTGACCGGCGTCGCCGAGGGCCGGTTCCTCGCCGGCATGACGCTCGACAAGGTCGCCTTCGACGCGCGGGACGCGGGTTCCCCGATCGCGGTCGTCTTCCCCGAGCCGGGCGCGATCGCGATGTACAGCCCGATCGCGGTCGTGGCGACGACCGAGTTCGCCGACGGCGCCGAGGCCTTCGTCGAGTTCGTCCTCACCGAGCCGGCCCAGGAGGCGATCGCCGACACCGGCTGGCAGCCGGTCCGCGAGGATGTGACCTGGGACCGCGCCGGCCCGACCGTCGTCGTCGACTGGGACGAGGCCTTCGATCGGCAGGAAGAGCTCCTCGAGCGGTACCGCGCCATCATCGGTGGCTGACCGGGGCGCAGGCGTTCAGACGTCGGGGCTGCGCACCTCCGAGCGGATCCCGTGGTCGCCGATCGGCCTCGGCATCGCGCTGGTCGCGCTGGTCCTGCTGATCGTGTGGCCGCTGTACGAGCTCCTCGCTGCCGCGCTCGCCGGAGGGGTCCGGGAGGCGTTCGCGACGCTCACCCGCCCCGGGGGCGCCGAGGCCGCACGCGGGACGCTGATCACCGGCGTGGTGGTGACGCCGCTGGCCGTGCTCGGGGGTCTCACGGGGGCGCTGATCACCGAGCGCAGCTCCGCGCCCGGCCGGGGGACGCTGCGCGTCGGCGTCCTGCTCACCCTCCTGGTCCCGTCCTTCGTCGCCGCCGAGAGCTGGGCGCAGGCGTACGGACCGGCGGGGCTGAGCGACCGCCTCCTCGGCGTGGCGCTCCCCGGGACCTTCGGGGCGGTCGGGGTCGTCACCGTGCTGGTGATCCACAACCTGCCGCTCGCCTACCTCGTGCTCGTCGCCGGGTTCGCGTCCCGCGCCGAGCCCGACCTCGAGCGCGCCGCCCGGGCCTCCGGGGCGACCGCGTGGGGGGCCTTCCGCACCGTCACCCTCCCCCTGCTGCGCCCGGCGCTGATGGCGGCCGCGGCCGTGGTGTTCGTCTTCACCATCAACGCCTTCGGGATCCCGGCCTTCCTGGGGCTCCCCGGCGGGTTCGTGACCATGACCACGCAGATCTACCGCGACCTGGTGCTGTCAGCCGACCCGGCCGCGTTCACCCGCGTCGTCGTCCTCGCCGCCACCCTCATGGCGCTGGCGTTCGTGACCGTCGCCGCGGGTGACACCACCGGCAGCCTCCGCGCACCCGCGACCCGCACCGGGGCGCCGGCGGGCGGAGCCGTGCGGCGACGGCGACGCGCCTGGGGGCTGACCGCGGGGCTGACGACCTACCTCGTGCTCGCGGTCGTCGTCCCCCTGATCGCGCTGGTCCTCCGGGCGCTCACCCGTGCGGTGGGGCTGCCGCCGACGCCGGCCAACTGGACGCTCGCGCACTTCGACGCGGTGCTGAGCGCACGCAACCTCGGTGCGCTCCGCAACAGCATCGTCCTCGCGGTGACCGCGGCGACCGTGGTGGTGCTGCTCGGCGCGCTGCTGGTCGCCCTGCGCAGCCGGCGGGTCCGCACCCGGCTCGGCACCGCGACGATCCTGACCTTCGCCGTACCGGGCTCGGCGTTGGCCGTCGCCGTGCTGATCGCCTACGGCGGTCGGCTGCGCGACACCCTGGCGCTGATCCTCGTCGCCTACCTGGCCAAGTTCTGGGCGCTCGGACACCGCACCATCGTCGGCTCCGTCGAGGCGCTGCCGGTCGACCTGCCGCGGGCGGCCCGCGTCAGCGGCGCGGGCCCGTTCACGGCACTGCGCACGGTCGTGGCACCGCTGCTCAGCCCCGCGCTGCTCGCCGCGTGGCTCCTCGTCTTCCTCACCGGCGTGCAGGAGCTGACCATGTCGGCGCTGCTGTACGGTCCCGGCAGCGAGACGCTCGCGGTCGTGATCCTGAACGCACGCCAGCTCGGCCAGACCACCACGGTCGCCGCGCTGGCGGTGCTGCTCATGGTCCTCGTCCTGGTCGCGGTCGTCCCCTTCCTCGTGCTGCTACGCCGGAGGTCGACGTGAACGGACCCGGGCCGCGCGACGTCCCGGCGCTGCGCTGCCGGGGACTCACCGTCTCCTACGGCGCGGATCCGGTGCTCCGCGGCCTCGACCTCACGGTCGCCGCCGGCGAGGCGCTGGCCCTGCTGGGCCCGTCCGGCTCGGGCAAGACCACGCTGCTGTACGCCGTCGCCGGGTTCGTCGACCCCGAGGCGGGGACCGTCGAGATCGAGGGTCGACGCGTCGCGGAGCCACGCCGCAGCTCGTCCCCCGACCGACGCTCGGTCGGGCTCGTCTTCCAGCACTACGCCCTCTGGCCGCACATGACCGCGTTGGAGACCGTCGCCTACCCGCTGCGTCGGCGGCGCGTCCCCGACGCGACGCAGCGGGCGCGGCGGTTGCTCGAGCGCATGGGGCTCGCCGACTTCGCCGAGCGCCGGCCCGCGGAGCTGTCCGGCGGCCAGCAGCAACGGGTCGGTCTCGCCCGAGCGCTCGCCCGTGACGCCGCGCTGTACCTGTTCGACGAGCCGACCGCGCACCTCGACACCGCGCTACGCACCGCGCTGCAGGAGGAGATGACCGCGCGCCGCACCGAGCGCGGCGCCGCGGCGATCTACGCGACCCACGACGCCAGCGAGGCGCTCGCGGTCGCCGACCGGGTCGCGCTGCTGCGCCGGGGTCGGCTCGTGCAGGTCGGCAGCCCGACCGAGGTGTACGAGCGACCGGTCGACCTGTGGGCTGCCCGGCTCACGGGTCCGGCGTCGCTGCTCCGGCTGGAGGCGGCGGGGAACGCGGGCGGGATCCTGACGGCGCGACTCGGAGAGGCGGTCGTCGAGGTCGCCGCTCGGACGGGCACGGGGCCGCCGGGCGACGCGACGGTCCCGGTGCTGATCCGACCCGATTGGACCGATCTCGGCGGTGACCTACCGGGGACCGTGCGCCACCGGTGGTACCGGGGGCCGTACACCGACTACCGGGTTGAGACGCCGGGCGGCACGGTGATCGTGCGCTCGACCGGCCAGCCGCGGGCGGATGTCGGTGAGCGCATCTCCTGGCAGCTGCGACGCGGTTGGGTGCTCCCCGACGACGAGTGAACGTCCCGTCCCCCACCCGTCGCTCGGGCGGGGCCGGTGGGGCCACCCGGACCAGCCGCTCGGACAGCGCCCCGGGGCGACCGGATCAGTGGGCGTCGGCTCCGCACGCGCAGGTGTTCACCTCACGGGAGATGATCCCCTCGCCCGTGTAGACGTGCGTCGTGCACGGCATGCACGGATCGAAGCTGCGGATCGTGCGCAGCATGTCGATCCCGGTGAACCGCTGTGGGTCGGAGAAGTCCTCGATGATCGGGGTGTTCATCACCGCCTGCTCGTACGGACCCGGCTGGCCGAACGGGTCACGCGGTGAGGCGTTGATCGTCGAGGGCGTGCAGATCTGGTAGTTGACGATCTTGCCCCGGTCCATCACGAGGTGGTGGGTGAGCCAGCCGCGACCCGCACCCCACCACCCGACGCTGCGACGCTCGTCCTTCGGGATGTGCTTGTCGAGGTCGTCGGCGTTCACCGCCGCGACCCGGGTCTCGCCGGCCTTGAGCAGCTGGTAGCCCTGCATCAGCGTGTTCAACGCGACGAGCGCGGAGAACAGGAAGTGGTAGGCGCGACCGCGGTTGCGCTCGAGGGCGTTCCACCGGTCCGGGACGTGCCACTCGACCTCCTTCTGCGGGGTCTCGCCCTTGGGGACGAGCATCCGCACCGAGTGCCCCGTCGCCTCGATGAAGTCGTTGTCCGGGATCTCCTGCGACAGGGCGGTCATCAACAGCCGCGAGTACGCCCCCGCCTCCACCACCTGCCGGTCCCAGCGCGGCGCGCACGCCCACGTGTACTTGCCCTTCCAGTCCTTGGCGCCGGGCTTCGGCAGCGTGCGCTTGTTCCAGGAGTGGTACGGGCTGATCGGGTTGCCGAGCATGTCCGTGTCGTACCGGGTGGTCGCCGACTCGTCGTAGTAGGAGTGCTCGACGAACTCCTCCCAGCCGATGTTGATGTCGGTGAGGCGGTTGGTCACGAGCTCGCCGTCGACGACGACACCGGGGGTTGACCAGCGCTGCAGTCCCCACTCGTTGCAGTTCTCGTAGGTCGCGTCGTAGGCGTACGGATCGTCCCAGAACCCGGGGTCGACGTGGTTCGTGGGGCGGTAGCCGACGTCGCGGTAGCGCTCGTCGGCCTCGTAGAAGAAGTCGGCGATGTCGTCCCAGACGGCGACCATCCGCTGCGCGTAGTCGAACAGCTTGGCCAGACGCGCGTGGTACTCGTTCAGCGTCTGCAGCGTGGTCGTCGTCGAGACCCCGCCGGGCACGATCGTCTGCGGGTGCGGGTACTTGCCGTGCAGCAGCGCGAAGGACTCGCGGCAGAGCCGCGTGAACTCGAGCCCCTCCCGGTACAGCTTGCCGGTCAGCGGGTTCAGCTCCGTCATGAGGTCCGACATCTTCGCGAACCCGTGGGAGTCCACCCCCGGGCACGACCACTGCTGCGCCTTCGGCCACAGCTCGGGGTTGACCTCCTTGATGATGGACTCCGAGTAGTCGGGTCCCGCGAGCAGGTACAGGTGGAGGGGGTTGTCGTAGCCCATCTCGGCGGCCTCGCCGAGGTTGCGCACCACCGTCCCGAGCGGCGGCGGGGTCAGCCCCATCGCCTGCTCGATCGCGTAGGCGCTCGCGTGAGCGTGGACCCCTCCGCAGACGCCGCACGCGCGCGACGAGACGAAGATCGCGTCGCGGGGGTCGCGCCCCATCAGGATCACCTCGTACCCGCGGAACAACGTCGCCTGGGAGTGGACGTCGAGGTAGCGACCCGCATCGAGGTCGGCGGTGACGTGGATCGCCAGGGCGCCCGCGACCCGTGTCACCGGGTCCATGTTGAGGTCCTTGACGTGCCCGTTCTGGGAGATGAGCCGCTCGATGCTCTCGCGCCGCTCCTCCTCGGTCATCTCGACCTCGGGTCGCGCGGTGCTGACCGAGTAGGGATCGGGGATCCCGCCCTTCAGCGTCGCGTTACCGGCGGCGTCGAACTCCACCGGGAGGTTCTTGAAGCACATGTCCTCGTCCTCCCTCGACGGGCGGGCGAGCCCGTCTCACTCCTCGTCGACGTCGGTGCCCTCGGTCACGGCGAAGCGGCGGTGGTCGTCCGCCGGCTCCTCGCGCTCGGTCCACTCCTCGCGCTTGCCCCACTCACCGCCGCGCACACGACCGGTGTCGGTGCTGCGGCGGATGCGGTCGTAGAACCGGTGACCGAGACGGTTCAGGGGGCCCGGCTCGGACCGCTGACGGGCCCAGCCGCTGGGGACGTCGTGGTGGACGTCCCAGCGGACCTCACGGTTGAGGTAGGCGTTCGTGTAGCGCCGCAGCGGACGCACGACGCTGCCGATCGCCCGGGACGCCGTCGTCGACGCGGTCGAGCCCGGCGGCGTCTTGTAGAAGGGGGTGAACTTGTCCGGGAAGCCGGGCATCGTGCAGCCGATGCAGGCCCCGCCGGCGTTCATGCACCCACCGACGTGGTTGATCGCGCCGCGCGAGGTGATGTTGCAGTTGACGACCGGACCCCAACAGCCGATCTCGACCAGGCACTCGGGGTCGCCGAACTCCTCGGCGAAGGTCCCCTCCTCGTAGTAGGCGCCACGGACGCAGTGGCGGTGGACGGTCTCGCCGAACAGCCACGCGGGGCGTCCCAGCTCGTCGAACTCGGGCAGCGGCCCGAACCCCTGCAGGAAGTAGAGGATGGCGGCGACCGTCTCGGTGAAGTTGTCCCCGATCGGCGCGCAGCCGGGGACGTTGACCACCGGGACGCCGTAGGCGCTGCGGTAGTCCTTGCCGAGGAAGTCCATCAGGCTCATCGCCCCGGTCGGGTTGCCCTCCGCGGAGGGGACCCCGCCCCAGGTCGCGCAGGTCCCGATCGCGATCGACGCGGCGGCGTTCGGTGCCAGGCGCGCGATCCACTCGTCGCTCGAGACGGTGCGGTGCCCGCCGTCCGGACCCCACGGCTCCTCGCCCTGCCCCGACCAGTAGCCACCGGTCGCGAGCGCCTTCACCTCGTCGGATATCGAGCCCTCGAGGATGATGACGTACGGAGCGTCGAGCTCACCCTTCAGCGCGAGCTCGTGCGCGTAGAAGTAGTTCGGCCCCGACTCCACGTTCACGACCGGGTGGTGGAGGATCACCCGCGGGATCCCCGGGTGGGCGCCGAGCAGCAGGCTCTCCACGGAGGGGGAGCTGGCACCGGTGACGGTGACGGTGCACCCGTCGCAGCTCATCCCCGCGAACCAGAACGCGTGCACCTTCTCGAGCGGCCCGATGCGGGTCGCGGGTCCGGCCTCGGCCGCCGGCTCGAGCATGTGCTCCATCATCGCCCGGGACGGCATCCCGAAGTCGCCGTACTCAGCGTCGCGATCATCGATGTTGAAGTGGTCGACGGGGCCGAGCTCGTCCAGGAGCTCCTGCGCCGGCGTCCGCGCCACGCCGTCGGCGTCGGGGGCCGGCGTCCTGGTTGATCCCGTCGCGGTGGCCACGGACTTCCCCTCCGACTCGCGCTCGTGCCGACGACACGAGACTACTAGCCATCGGACACTACGTGGAGACTACACATACCTTCCGTCCGACACTAGGCTGGGACCCAGCCGGACAGGAGGGGCCGGGTGAGCGGCTGGGCGATCGGCTACATCGTCGGAACCGTCGTCGTCGTCATCGTCGTGGTCGTGCTGGTGACGATGATCGTGCTCGCAAAGCGCGTCGCGGACACCGCCGAGCAGATCCTCGCGGCGCTGAACGACGCCGAGCGCAACACCACCGCGCTCTGGGAGGTGCGCACCACGAACCGCACCGTCGAGCGTGTCACCTCGGCCGCGGCGGCCGCGCGGGAGACGCTCGAGGGAGGGGGGAGCTGATGGCGGATCTGCTCGCCGACGAGATGCTGCTCTGGGGGCTGGCGCTGGTCCTCGGGGTCGTCGTGATCTTCGTCGCCGTCTACCTCCTCGAACGGTTCGTCGCCGAGGTGGACCGCATCGAGCGTGGCGTCAGGGCGATCTGGCAGACCGGGAAGCGCACCGCCCAGAACACCTCCACGACCTGGATGCTCGCCGAGACCTCCGAGGAGCTCGACGAGCTCACCGCCGAGGCGCTGCGCCACGACGAGTTCCTGCGCACCGGTTCGTCGGACCCGAAGGCGGTGGACGACTGATGGAGACCCTGTTCACCATCCTCACCGTCGCGCTCATCGCGACCTTCCTCGGGACGCTCGCCGCCTACCTCGTTCGCATCATCCGCAAGCTGAAGGTGATCAACTCCTACCTCGCCCGCATCTCGTTCGGGGTGCGTGCGATCGAGTCGCAGACCGCGCCGATCGGACCGAGCGTCACGAAGCTGAACGAGCAGCTGGAGACCATCGCCGGTGCCGTCGCCGGGCTCGCCGACCACGTTGACGGTGACCGCTGACGAGGCCACCCACCTCGGTGGGCGTCGGCCGGCGCGCACCCGCCGGGACGGTTACGGTGGAGGGACCATGAGCAGCGACGACCGCCTCCACCCACCCAAGTCCGCGGCGCTGCGCAACCTGTACTGGCGCAGCGAGATCCTCCAGGTCATGTACTGGATCCGCGGCGAGGGCCTCGGCGAGTCCGTCGACCCCGAGATCATCGAGCGCTTCCTCGGGGTGGAGGCCGAGATCGGCGTGACCTACCTGGAACGCCTCGTCGACGACGGACTGCTGGAACGGGAGGACGGCCGCTACCGGCTGTCAGAGCGCGGGGCCGAGGAGGGCGCCGCCGAGTTCGCCGCCTCGTTCTCCGAGCTGACCCGCCCGGCCCACGGCGAGTGCAGCCCTGACTGCTGGTGTCACGTCTCCGTCGAGGAGGCCGAGGCGTGCGCCGAGGAGCGCGCGGCCCACGCCCACCCCTGATCCCACACCGATGTCGCGGTGTGAGGCGGCCGCACCCGACCCCCCGAGACCAGGAGCGACCGTGACCCCGAGCACCCCGGCCGGTCTGCCGCGGAGCTTCCTGCGCCCGTGTCTGCTGCTCCTGCTCGCCGAGGAACCGGCCCACGGCTACGACCTGCTCGAGCAGGTCGCCGAGCTCGGGATCGAACAGACCGACCCCGGCGGTCTGTACCGGGCCCTCAGAGCGATGGAGGAGGAGCAGCTGGTGCGCTCGTGGTGGGAGCCGTCCGACGCCGGACCCTCGCGCCGTACCTACACGCTGACCGACGAGGGTCGTGACTGGCTCCACGCCTGGGCCGGCTCCATCCGCGAGGTCCGTCGGATCCTGGGTCGCTACCTGTCCCGCTACGAGGAGGCGCTGGAGGCGCCGGCCGTCGATGAGGCCGGTCGGAGGCGCCCGTGAGGATCGCCCTGGCCGGGAAGGGCGGCGCGGGCAAGACGACGCTCGCGGCGACGTTCGCCCGGCTCGTCGCCCGACGCGGCGTGCAGGTGGTCGCGATCGACGCCGACAGCAACCCGAACCTCGCGGCGGCACTGGGTGTGCCCTCCGGGACCCTGACCGGACCGCTCCCCGCCTCCGCCGTCTCACGCCGGCTCGACGGGCCGGCGTTGCAGGTCCCGCTCGACGAACTGCTCGACGACCACGCGGTGGCCGGCCCGGACGGCGTCCGCATCGCCATCATGGGGGCGCCGGCGCACGCCGGGGAGGGCTGCCTGTGCGCCGCGCACGCCACGGTGAGCGCCGTGCTCTCCGACCTCGGTGGTCAGCCCGACGTGCTCGGCCTCATCGACCTCGAGGCCTCACCGGAGCACCTGTCCCGCGGCACCGCCCGCCACGTCGACACCCTCCTGCTCGTCACCGAGCCGTACTACCGGTCGCTGGAGACGATCCGTCGGCTCGCCCGGCTCGCCGGGGAGCTGCCGATCGGTCGGGTCGCCGTGCTGGCGAACAAGATCCGCGACGAGAGCGAGGCGGCGGCGGTCGAGGAGTTCTGCGCACGGCACGACCTCGAGATCCTCGCGCTGCTGCCCTGGAGCGACGCCGTGGTCTCCGCCGACGTCGCCGGCGTCCCGTTGCTCGACCGGGCACCCAACGATCCCGTCGTGGATGCCCTGGGCGACCTCGCCGCCACACTGCTCGCCGCTGCGCAGGATCACGGCGCCCACCCGGTGGGGCGGTGACCGCGCTCAGCCGCTCGGGGGGTCCAGCTCGCGGGTGAAGACGAGGTGGGCCACGACCACCTCCGGTGACCAGCGGTCGCTGCGGTCGCGATCGACGGTGCCGTGGCGCTCCTCGAACGCCCGCAGCGCCTCCTCGCGCCGTCGGTCACCCTCCTCGAGGAACGCGACCCGACCGAGCCAGCTGCGGTCGCCGATCCGCACCACCGCCTGCTCGTCGGAGCGCAGGTTCAGAGACCAGGTCGCCAGACCCCCGGACCCCGACACGAGGTAGATGCCGCCCTCCGCGGGAGCGAAGCGGACCTCGACGGCGTGGCGACGGCCGGTCACGCGCTGCGTGGTGGTCAGCACGCAGTGGCGCTCATCGGCGTGCTCGTCCGGCAGCTCCAGGGGGGGACGGCCCTCCCGGCCGACGCCGCCCGCTTCCCCCGCATCGCTCACAACACACCTCCGTCTCCGCCACGTCGGCGACCCCACACCGCCGCCGTCACCGCAGCACCCTCACGACGTCACCCGTGCGCGCTCGGCCACCGTCAGTTCCCCGGCGCGCTTCCCAGCCGGTGCACCAGGATGCGGTTGGTCCCACCGTGGCCACCGGGGATCCCCGAGACGATCACGACCGCGTCACCGCGCTGGCCGTAGCTGCCCTGCAGGCAGACGTCCTCGGCGGCGAGGATGAGGTCGCGGGTGTGGTCCTTCTCCGGCACGAGCTCCCCCGTGGTCCCCCACAGCAGCGCGAGCCGGCGCAGCGTGCGCTCCTGGGGCGTCAGGCCGATGATCGGGACGTCGGGGCGGAACTTGGACACGAGCTGGACCGAGGACCCCGACAGGCTGAAGACGACCAGCGCGAGCGCCTCGACGTCCTCGGCGGCCTGCACGGCGGCGCGCGCCACCACGCGGTCCACACCCATCTCCCCGGCGGTGGGCAGCGGAGGGTGCGCCAGGTGCCGGCTGCCCTCGGCGACCTCGATGATGCGCGCCATGGTCCGCACCGTCTCGACGGGGTAGCGGCCGGTCGCGGTCTCGCCCGACAGCATCAGCGCGTCGGTCCCGTCGAACACCGCGTTGGCCACGTCGGAGGCCTCGGCCCGCGTCGGACGGGGGCTGCGGATCATCGACTCCAGCATCTCGGTCGCGGTGATCACCGGACGGCCGGTCGCGTTCGCCCGCGCGATGATCTCCTTCTGGAGCGCCGGGACCTTCTCCGGGCCGATCTCGACCCCGAGGTCGCCGCGCGCCACCATGATCGCGTCGGCGGCGTCGACGATCTCGGGGAGCGCGTCGACGATCTCGGGGCGCTCCAGCTTGGCGACCACCGGCTGCTCGCCGCCGAACTCGTGGATCCGCTCGCGCACCTGCTCGACGTCCTCGGCCCGACGTACGAACGACAGCGCGATCCAGTCGACGCCCATCTCGACCATCGCGCGGAGGTCCTCGGTGTCCTTGTCCGTCATCGCCCGCGCCGAGACGGCGACCCCCGGCAGGTTCACCCCCTTGCGCGAGTGCGCGGTCCCGCCCGCCACCACCCGGCAGCGCACGGAACCGTCCTCGACGCGCGACACGACGAGGCGCAGCAGCCCGTCGTCCATCAGCACGAGCGCGCCCGGCTCGAGGTCGGTGGCGAGCTCCTCGTAGGTGACCGGCAGCACGGGGGTCCCGTCCTCCCGGTAGTGCTCCAGCTCGTGCCGCCCGCTGAGCAGGACCACGTCCTGGCCGTCGACGAGCTCGACGCCACCCGTCGGGAGCGAGCCGAGGCGGATCTTCGGTCCCTGCAGGTCACCGAGACTGCCGACCGCCCGGCCGATGTCCTGTGACGCGTCGCGTACGGACTGGAGCCGACGCCGGTGCTCGTCGTGGTCACCGTGGGAGAAGTTCAGCCGGACGACGTCGATCCCCGCGGCGAGCGCAGCCTTCAACCGCCCCGGGTCGTCCAGGGCGGGACCCAGGGTGGCGACGATCTTCGCACGACGCACGCTGGTCCTCCGTCGACGTGTGGGGCGGGCGTCCGTCGGGCCGCCTCCACGTCCATGCTACGTCCTGGGACCTCCGGGCCCACCGAGGCGACGACGTCCGCCGACCGGGTCCGCAGCGCGCTGGAGCCGGCGACGACGGCTACGGTCCGTCGTCGGGCGGGGCGACGGTGATCCGTCCCTCGGCGAGTTCCTCGAGCACGGCGCGCACCTCCTCGGCCAGCTCTTCCGCGTCCGCGGTCCCGCCGGGGACCACGGCGAGCACGTCGCCGACCTCCACGGGTCCAGCCGGGCCGTCGGGTGCCTCGACGCGGCGCAGCGCGCTCGCGAGGACGGCCTCGAAGCGCGTCACCACCGAGACGGCGGTGACCTCCGCGGCCTCCTCGCCCGCGACGGCGCGGACGTCGGCCCAGCCGCCGACGACGAGCCCCCCCGCCGTCCGCGCGGCCTCGACCAGACCGGTGACGGCCGACGGGCCCCCGTACGCGACGAGCACGGCGAGCCCGTCCTCGCGGTACGCGGCCGCCGCGGCCTCGGCGGTGGCGGCGCGGACCTCCTCGGCTGTCGCGCCGGCGATCGCGGTCACCTCCCGCACCGCCGGGGGCTGGTCCGCGTCGCCCGTACCGTCGGTCTCGTCGGCACCGTCCTCACCGTCCTCACCGCCGTCGTCGTCCGCCTCGTCGTCGGGCTCCTCCGGCGGGCGGACGTGGCGGACCCCGGCACGGAACGCGTCGGCGAGCTCGCCCGGGACCGGGTCCGTGGCCACGTCCACGAGCCCGAGCGGACCGTCGTCGGCGGCGAGCGCGGCGGCCACGCCGGCGAGGAACGCCGCCTCCACCTGCGGGAGGCCGATCCCGAAGGCGTTGTCCAGCCCGTCGTCGAGCTCCCCGCCGAGGAGGCAGAAGGTGGTCCGGGGGTGGCGCTCCGCGAGCGCGACCAGGTGGTCACCGCCGCCGGGCCCCACGGTGCACACGACGTCCGCACCGTCGTCCGCCAGGAACGCGAGCGCGTCGCCCCGGAGGCCCTCGGTCGGCGCGTCGACCACGCGGATCCGACGGACGTTCGGATCGTCGCCGCCCTCGAGCGCACCGGCGGCGGCACGGACCGCGTGCCCGTGCACCGCCGAGGGGCCGGCGTCCGGCGGCGCGAGCACGATGGCGACGTCCAGCGCCGCCGGGTCGAACGTCGGAGTCGCGCTCGGCGACGTCGTCGGGCTCGGCGACGGACTCGCGTCGGGCGACCCCGTCAGCGCGTCGCAGCCGGCCAGCACGACCGCCACCAGGCCGATCAGCGGCAGGAGACGGCGCATCTCAGGCCGAGCGCAGCAGGCTGAGCCGGACCCGGCGCCGCGGGTTGTCACGGTTGGTGTCGACGATCACGACCGACTGCCACGTCCCGAGCGCCACCTCGCCGGAGACGACCGGCAGCGTGAGCGAGGGGGAGACGAACGCCGGGAGCACGTGGTCGGCGCCGTGGCCGGTGGAGCCGTGACGGTGGGCGTAGCGATCCTCCCGTGGCAGCAGACGCTCCACCGCCGCGACCAGGTCCTCCTCCGACCCGGCGCCGGTCTCGACGAGCGCGAGGCCGGCGGTCGCATGGGGCAGGAACACGTGCAGCAGCCCGTCCCCACCGACCTCGCGGGCGAACCGTCGCACGCGGTCGGTGATGTCCACCGTGAGGCGGTCGCGGATCTCGAGCCCGAACTCCGTGGTCTCCATCCTGCTCCCTCCGACGGACCCGACCGCTCCGAACGCGCGACCCTGCGGCCCTACTCCTCCCGGAGGCCGGCGAACAGGTCGTCCTCGACCCCGTGCACGTCGAGCATGCCGCCTTCGAGCACGAAGTGCTCGCGACCGAACACCTGCTGGGCGAGGTCGTCGGGGAGGTTGAGGAAGAACGAGTCGGGGCCGATCTGGGAGGCGTGCGCCCGCAGCGCGGCCCGCTTGCGCTCCATCCACGGGCGGATGTCGACGACCGTGGTGACCTCGTCGTCGGGGACGCCGAACGGCAGCTCGGCAGCGTCCAGCGGTTCCTCGCCGAACGGCGACGACAGCCCCTCGGCGAGCATGCGCTCGTGCAGTGCCAGCAGCCGGCTCTGCGGGAACGCGACGACGTAGCGCTTCGGGACCCGCCACACCTCACCGTCGATCCCGGCGTCCTCCCGCGCGGCCAGCTCCGTGGCGCGCACGGCGGTGTCGTGGGCCTTGACGTGGTCGGGGTGGCCGTAGGTGCCCATCGCATCGTCGCTGACGACCACGTCGGGCCGCACGCGGCGGATGATGGCCGCGAGCCGGCCGGCGGCCTCGTCGGTGTCGGCGGCGGCGAAGCTGTCCGGGTGATCGTTGGTGTCCTCGCCGGCCATGCCGCTGTCGCGGAAGCCGAGCCACTCGTGCTCGGTGACCCCGAGGGCGTCGAGTGCCGCGTCGAGCTCCCGGCGGCGCACCTCGGTCATGTCCCGTCCGCCGAGGTCGATCCCGGACTGGTTGTCGCCCTCCTCGCCCCCCGTGCAGGTCACGACGACCACGCGGGCACCCTCGTCCAGGTAGCGGGCGATCACGCCGCCACAGGCGATCGACTCGTCGTCGGGGTGGGGGTGGACACACAGCAGGGTCGGCATGGCTCTCCGATCGGGCGCAGCGGCCCAACGCTACCCTCCGACGCGTGGACATCCGCTTCGTCACCGACCCGGTCGCGGCCGCCGACGCCCTCGCGCGGCTACCCGAGCCGGTCGTCGGGGTGGACGTCGAGCGCTCCGACGGCCGCGAGTACTTCCGTGGCGCGGCGCTCGTCCAGGTCGGCGCCGACGGCCGCTGCGTCATCCTCGACCCGTTGGAGATGGACGACCTCGCCCCGCTCGCGGGCTTCCTGCGCGGCCGTCTCGCCGTGCTGCACGCCATCGAGAACGACCTCGACCCGCTCGACGACGAGGCGGTGGTCCTCGCCGACGGCGCCGCGCCGACGCACGAGCGCGTCGCGGACACCGCGACCGCCGCGGCGCTGCTCGGCCTGCCCACCGGCCTCGACAAGCTCCTGGCCGAGGTGATCGAGGTCGAGCTGACCGGCGACAAGGAGCGCTTCCAGCGCGCCGACTGGACGCAGCGGCCGCTCGGCGACGCGATGCTCGCCTACGCCGCCGGGGACGTCGTGCACCTGCCGGCGCTCTGGTCGGCGCTGGACGAGCGGCTGCGCGAGGCGGGCCGCCGGAGCTGGTACGAGCAGGAGCTCGAGGAGACGGTCACGCGCAGCCGCGAGCAGGAGCGGTCCTGGCGCCGGACGCGCGGAGCGGGCCGCCTCGACGGGCACGGTCGCGCCGTGCTGCGCGAGCTGTGGCGCGAGCGCGAGTCCATCGCCCGCGACGAGGACGTCGCCCCCCAGCTCGTGGCGCGGGACGACGCGCTCGTCGACCTGGCCGACGATCCCCCCGACAGCATGGGCGTGCTGTCGCGAAGCTCCCTGCGCGGCAGGCAGGTCCGGGCGTACGGTCGGCAGCTGCTCGACGCCGCGCGCCGGGGGGCGTCGCGACCGGACGAGCCGAGCCTCACCGGGCTGCGGCGCGCGACCGACGAGGACCGCGCCGCACAGAACCGGATGCGCAAGGCCCGCGCCCGGGTCGCCCGCGAGGTCGGGATCGACCCGGGCGTGCTGTGCCCGAGCCGCGTCCTGACGAGCGCCGTGCTCAGCGACCCGAGCGATCCCGACGAGCTCTGCGAGGCGGCGGGTCTGCGCCCGTGGCAGCGCGAGCTGCTGTCTGAGGTGCTGTGGGAGGCCTACGAGGGCCGTTGACGCGACCGGCCCCCCGGACGCCCGGGCCCGGCACACCCCGCTCCGCGGCGCCGAGCGTCCCGCCGCGCTCACCCACCGTCGTCCGTCGCTCGTTCCAGGGCCCGGCGCAGCGCCGACCACGGCGGCGTCCCCCGGGGACCGTCGGGCCCCTCGTACACGCGACAGGCGAGGCCCCTCGGCGGCGGGGGCACCGGGAACGGGTCCTGCCCGTCGATGCGCACCGTCGGCGATCCGGGGAAGTCGAGCTCCTCGGCCTCCCGCACGGAGCGGACCTCGTGGAGCAGGAGCCGGAACCCGATCTCGCGCCGGTGCTCGCCCAGGCGGTCGAGGACCGCCCGCCAGTTCGGGCAGCCGTCGAAGTACAGCAGCTCGACGTCCACACGACGACGCTACGGTCTCCAGTGCACTGGAAGGTCAACCGCGAGTGCACCCGATGCGGACCGAGGCTGACGAGATGCTGATCGGCGAGGTCGCCACCGAGGTGGGGCTGACACCGAAGACCCTGCGCTACTACGAGGACGAGGGCCTCCTGCCCCCGCCGGATCGGACCCCCGCCGGCTACCGCGACTACGAGCCCGAGGCGGTGGACCGCCTGCGCTTCATCCGCCGCGCCCAGTCGGCGGGCCTGCGTCTCCGCCAGATCCGGGAGATCCTCGACATCCGCGACGGCGGCCGTCCACCCTGCGAGCACGTCGCCGAGCTGATCGAGGACCGCCTGGCCGAGGTCGAGCGCCGCATCGGTGAGCTCGAGCGGACCCGCGAGCTGCTCCACGACCTCGCGGCCCGCGCGGACGAGGTCGATCCGACGGACTGCGGATCGGAGGAGATCTGCGTGATCGTCGCGCGGTCGTGAACGCGGTTACGCGGGCGCGGTCTCGGCGAGCTTGCGGGCCAGCACCGACGGCATCGCGAACTCGACGTCCTCGTCGACCACGTGGACGGTCTCGACCCGTGCCGTGCCGCGGTCGCGGAACCACGACACGACCTGCTCCACGAGCACCTCGGGCGCGCTCGCGCCGGAGGTGAGCCCGACGACGTCGACGTCGTCGAGCCACGCCTCGTCGATCTCGGAGACGTCGTCGATGAGGTGCGCGCCGATGCCCCGGTCCCGCGCCACCTCGACGAGGCGCTTGCTGTTCGACGAGGTGTCCGAGCCGACGACGAGCACGAGCTGCGCGCCCGCCCCGGCGAGCTGCTTCACCGCGTCCTGCCGGTTCTGGGTCGCGTAGCAGATGTCGTCGCTCTTCGGTTGGTGCAGCCCCGGGAAGCGCTGTCGCAGGCGCTCGACCACCTCGGCCGTGTCGTCCATGGACAGCGTCGTCTGGGTGATCGTCGCGATCTCGGCGTCCTCGTCGATGTCGAGGTCGTCGACGTCCTCGGGGCTCTCGACCAGCCGCACCGCACCCGGACGGACCTGGCCCATCGTGCCCTTGACCTCCTGGTGGCCCTCGTGCCCGATGAGGACGATCGGCAGCTCGCGGTCCGCGTACCGTCGCGCCTCGGCGTGCACCTTGGTGACCAGCGGACAGGTCGCGTCGATCAGCGTGTGGTCGCGCGCGGCCGAGTTGTCGTACGCGCTGGCCGGTGATCCGTGGGCGCTGAAGACGACGACCGCACCCTCGGGGACCTCGCGCTCGTCCTCGATGAAGACCGCGCCGCGCTCACGGAGCTCGTCGACGACGTGGGTGTTGTGGACGATCTCGTGGCGCACGTAGACGGGCGGACCGAACGCCTCCAGGGCCTTCTCCACGATCAGGACCGCGCGGTCCACGCCGGCGCAGAACCCGCGCGGAGCGGCCAGAAGCAGCGTGTCTGGAGCAGCGGTCACGTCGGCCTCTCGATCGGGGCGCCTCGATCAGGCGTCTCCGAGCGTACCGCTCACCCGTGACCGTCACTCCGTGGATCCCCGGCCCGCGGGCCCCGGCGGGCGGCCCCGACGCGACCGCGCGGCCGCCGCAGCCGGGCCGCCCACACCCGACGTCCCGCCCCCGGCCGTCGGCGTGG
>CAZADJ010000018.1:0-23885 GCA_964483845.1 uncultured Actinomycetota bacterium
CCGCGCCCGTAGCCGAGACGGAAGTCGAAGTCGATGCCCAGCGCGAGGATCACGTCGGCGTGGCGCGTCGCGTGGCTGCGGGTCGCGAACAGCAGGTTCGGGTGGTCCGCTGGCAGTATCCCGCGTGACATCGAGTTCACGTACAGCGGCAGGCTCCCGACCTCGACGAGTTCGCGGAGCTCCTCCCACGCCCGCGCCCAGTAGGTGCCGCTGCCGGAGAGGACGACGGGGTTCTCGGCGCCGGCGAGCAGGTCGGCCGCCTCGCGCACGGCGTCCGGGTCGGGGCCGGGCTGGACCGTGAAGCGCTGCCGGTCGCCGCTGACGACCTCGTCCTCGTCGATCGGTGTCATCAGCACGTCCATCGGGAGGTCGAGGTAGGTCGGGCCCATGCGCGGCGCCAGTGCGTCGCGCAGGCAGTAGGTGAGGAACTCCTCGACCCGGCGCGTCTCCAGTGCCACCTCGGCCCGCTTGGTCACCGGCGTGAGGAGCTCGATCTGCGGCGCGTCCTGGAGCGCACCCATCCCTTCGAGACCGAGCGGGTTGCGCCCGCCCATCAGCACCAGCGGGCTGTCGGCGTAGAAGGCGTTCGTCACACCGGTGATGGCGTCGGTCAGGCCCGGCCCGGCGGTGACCGCGGCGGCCCCGGGCCGGTGCGTCAGCCGCGCGTAGGCGTCGGCGGCGTGCGCTGCGGCCTGCTCGTGGCGGACGTCGATGACGCGGATCCCCTCGGCGACGCAGCCGTCGTAGACCGCGCTGATGTGGCCGCCCGTCAGCGTGAAGAGCGCGTCGATGCCCTCCGCCTTCAGCCTGCGGGCGATGATCCGGCCGCCGTGTACGTGCTCACCCACGTGGATCCCTCCTGGAGCCGCTGTCGGATCGGGGCCGGTTGCTCAGCCGCACCGTGCCCACGGGGATGCTAACCACGCTGGCGCCGGACCGGGCGCCCGGATGTCCACCGCCGGGCGGATCGCGGGGCCGCGCGCCGCGGGCCGGGGTCTCACCACGGCGTTCCAGACCGGGCCGGTACGGTCTCGCCGACGTCGAGCCGAGGGGTCCCGCGTGGAGCGGATCGAGCAGATCCTGCTCGCGATCGTCGCCGGGCTCGTCGTGCTCACGGCGATCGGGATGTGGGCGCTGTGGCCGGACCGGACGCCCGTCCCCCAGGACGAGCCGGCGCCGCTGTACGACGCCAGCGTGGTGGACGTCGAGGAGTACGAGTGCCCCGAGCCCGACGAGTTCTGGGCCATGGAGCGCACCGGCCCGTGCCAGGTCGCGGACTTCGTCATCGAGGAGGGCCCGGCCGAGGGTGAGACCTTCACCATCGACACCGGCGAGGAGGACTACCCGGCGTTCGGCGAGGGTGACCGCGTCCTCGTGGGGATCGCCGGCGCGGACACCGACACCCCGACCTACTACGTCGCCGACTTCGCCCGGGGTGGCATGCTCGTCCTGCTGTTCGCGCTGTTCATCGGGATCGTCCTCGCGGTCGGTCGCTGGCACGGTGCGCGATCGCTGATCGGGCTCGCGCTCTCGCTCGTCCTCGTCGTCGTGTTCGTCGTCCCGGCGATCATCGCCGGCGAGAACCCGTTCCTCGTCGCGATCGTCGGCGCGTTCGCGATCATGGTCACCACCCTGTACTTCGCTCACGGGTTCACGATCAAGACCACATCCGCGCTGATCGGGACCGCCGCCGCGCTCGGCCTGACGGCGCTGCTGGGACTGGCCTTCGTCGCGGGCGCGAACCTGACCGGGTTCGCCTCCGAGGAGGCGACCTTCGCCCGCACGGCGATCGAGGGCGGCCTCGACCTGCGCGGGTTGATCCTCGCGGGGCTCGTGATCGGCGCGCTGGGGGTGCTCGACGACGTCACCGTCAGCCAGGCGTCGACGGTGTTCGCCGTGCACAGCGCGAACCCCGACCAGACCTTCGCCGACGTCTTCAGGCGCGCGATGAGCGTCGGGCGCGACCACATCGCGTCGGTGGTGAACACGCTCGTGCTCGCCTACGTCGGCGCGTCGATCCCGTTGATCGTCCTCTTCAGCATCGGCGGTCTGCCGTTCCTCGAGGTGCTGAACGCCGAGATCGTCGCCGAGGAAGTGGTCCGGACCCTCGTCGGCTCGATCGGGCTGGTCTCGGCGGTGCCGTTCACCACGGCCCTCGCCACCGCCGTCGCGGTGCGCCAACAGCAGCCGTCCGTGCCGGTCCCCGAACACCTCCGCGACGACGTCGACGAGAGCGACCTCACCGAGGAGGAGCTGGCCCACCGCCGGTGGGTGGAGTTCCTGCGCGAGGGCAGCGCCGACGACGTGCCGCCGTACCTCCCCGGCGAGCCCGACGACCGCTCCCCCGTCCGTCGGGACGACGGGACGGACGAGAGGGACGGCGACGACACCGGTTCCGGGGCCGACGACACCGATCCAGGAACCGGTGACCCCGACGAGCCGGGCCGCGGTCGGGATGGCTGACCGCGCTGTCACCATCCGTGCCGGATACCACGCAGGACCGTCCACAGCGCGCGGGGGCGTCGGCGCGCGGGGGTCAGCTCTCGGCGAGCCAGCGCAGGAGTGTGCGCACCGGTGACCCGGTCCCCCCCTTGCGCGTGTAGTGCTCGTCCTCGTCGGACCAGGCGAGCTCGGCGATGTCCAGGTGCGCCCACGGGATGTCGTCGGCGACGAACTCGCGCAGGAACAACCCGCCGATGATGGTCCCGGCCGTGCTCGGCTTGCCGATGTTCTTCAGGTCAGCGACCTCGCTGTCGAGGTCGCTGACGTAGTCGTCGGGGAGCGGGAGGCGCCACAGGCGCTCGCCAGAGGCCGCGGAGGCGGCGAGCAGCGCCTCGGCGAGGTCGTCGTCGTTCGCCATCAGCCCCGCGTACCACGGACCCAGAGCGACCTTGACCGCGCCGGTCAGGGTGGCGAGGTCGACGATGACGTCGGGCTCGAGCTCGCTGGCGAGCGACAGGGCGTCGGAGAGGACGAGCCGGCCCTCGGCGTCGGTGTTCATCACCTCGACCGTCTTGCCGTTGCGCGCCGTGTACACGTCGCTCGGACGCTGCGCCGTCCCCGACGGCATGTTCTCCGCCAGCGCCAGCAGCCCGGTCACGCGCACGTCGAGTCCGAGCTCGGCGGCCGCCTTCACCGTGGCGAAGACCGCCGCCGCGCCGGCCATGTCCAGCTTCATGGTCATCATCGACTTGCCCGGCTTCAGCGAGAGCCCGCCGGTGTCGAAGGTGATGCCCTTCCCGACGAGCGCCACGTGGCGCCGCGCTGCCGCGGGCGCGTAGGTGAGCGTCACCAGGCGGGGCGGGGCGTCGGATCCCTTGCCGACCGCGATCATCCCCCCGTAGCCGCCGGCCTCGAGGTCCTCCTCGTCGAGGATCTCCACCTCGACCGGCGAGCCGTCGAGCGCGTCACGGACCCGCTCGGCCAGCGCGGGTGGACGCTTGTTCATCGGCGGCTCGTTGACCAGGTCCCGGGCGAGGCAGGTCGCCTCCGCGTGGACGCGGCCCGCGTCGAGCCCCTCGCTGACCGCGGACGGGTCCGCGCGGTCGCTGGCGTACAGGGATACGTCCTCGAGGGCGTGACCGCCGTCGTCGGTCTTGTACGAGGTGAACCGGTACGCGGCCAGCGTGATCCCCTCGACCACCGCCTGCGTGGCCTCGGCCGCAGCGATCCCCACGTCCGCAGCCACCGCGGCGCCGTGCAGGTCCGTGGCGAGGCTGGTCACGGAGCTCGTCGCCCGGGCGAGGCCGGCTGCGGCCCTACGGATGGCCTCGCGGTCGAGGTCGTCCGCCTCGCCGAGCCCGACCACCAGCACGGCGTCGGCGGCGACGGCGCCGCGCGTGGGGACCCGGGCCACCTCGCCCACCTCGCCGGCGAACCTGGCCGCGCGGAGCTCGGCCGCGAGGTCGATCCCGAGCGCCTCCGCCACCTCGTCGCCGGACGTCCCCAGCGTCGGATCCGGTGGGCGGGCCCCCGGGTCGCGCCCCTCGTCGTCCGGTAGCGACGGCGCGGCGATCGCTCCGATCGCGAGCGCCTCGACATCGGCATCGGTGAGCTCGCCCCGCTCGACCTCGTAGGACTGCACGGACCCTCCCTCCAGCTCGACTCCCGCACGGCCCCGTCGGCGGTCCGTCGGGCATCCACCCACCCGGGGCCCCTCCCCGGGACGCTACCCGAGCGCCTGGACCGTAGGCTGCCGGGCGATGGAGCGCAGCGGCGAGCAGGGTCCACGACCCGGGGACGACGGTCCGCCGGGCACGTCGGCACGCGGCGAGGACCCACCGGACACGTCGACGGGCGGTGACCGCCCGCCGGAGGACCTGGAGAGCGACCAGAAGCGGGCGGTCACCGACCCGCGGCACCGGACGGGGACCGACGACCGGCAGGAGCAGGTCCCAGGCAACGTCCGACCGGTGGACCTGCGTGACTACGCGCGCTTCGACCCGGATCACGCGGCCCGCGTGCGGGTGCTCGCCACCGACGTCCTGACGGTCGATCTGTGGTGCCTCGAACCCCATCAGTCGACCGACGCGATGCACCACGAGGAGATGGACGTCGCCTACACGGTGCTCGGGGGCACGGCCTGGTTCATCACCGACGAGGGCGAGATCGGGCTCGGTCCCCTCGGCGCGATGCTCGTCCCCGCGGGGGTCGTCCACGGCATCGACAACCGCACCGTCGATCCGGTGGTCGTGCTGGCCTCGGCGAGCCCGCCGGACGTGCCAGCGGCCGAGATCACCGTGGACGAACCGCTCGAGGACGCCGGCGACGCCGTCTGGCTCCCCGGCGACCGCCGCGGGCTGCTGGGCCGCCTGAAGGGCCTCTTCGGGAGCGCGGACTGAGGCTGCGCCGGTCCGGCGCGGGACCCACTCCCATCGCGCTGCGTCGCGCTCGGATCACGCTCGTACCGCGGGCGCTCTCCGCACGGAGACCGGACCGTGCCGCCAGGACCCCTTGCCTGTCGCGCCCCGGTGCGGGGATACTGGCGGCCATGCGTCCAGGACCCGCCCGCGGCGACCGTCTCGAGCGCACCCTCACCGTCGGCCCGGCGATGACCGCCCGCATCGGGGAGCGTGAGATCCACCCCGTGCTCGGCACCGTGCCGCTCGTGCGTGAGATGGAGGAGATCTGCCGCGAGATGCTGGAGCCGCACCTCGAGGAAGGTGAGGAGGGCGTCGGCTACGCGCTCTCGGTCGAGCACCGAAGCCCGGCGCCGATCGGGGCGGAGGTGACCCTGACCGCGGCGGCCGCCGCGGTCGACACCAGACGCCTGCTGTGCGAGGTGACCGTGCGTGACGGCAGCGGCAGGCTCGTCGCCACCGGATCGTTCGAGCAACGGGTCGTCCCGGCCGAGGAGTTCGCGGACCAGCTGGCTGAGCTCCGTGAGGAGCTGACCGCCGGACCCGGCGTCTGACCCGCGAGATCCACCCGGCGTCGTCGGGGCACCAGACCCGCCACCGCCGTCGGGGCGTCGCCCGCCCCCTCCCGGTCGCTCAGCCGCCGCGAGGCGGCAGGACGTCGAAGCCGCCCGTCAGCGTGTCGTCGTGGATGCGGACGGTGAAGCGCGCGGAGTAGCGGGGGCCCGCGGCGCTCACGGTGAGCGTGCCGTCGGTCGCGCGGAAGCGGTCGCCTCCGAGGTCCACCTCCAGCAGGGCGATCCCCTCGCAGCCCGCCTCCGGACAGCCGGAGCGCACCTCCAGCCGGTCGCCGGCGACGAGGTCGGATGGGTTGTTGACGACGATCCCGAAGCGCTCGCCGTCCACCGTGCGGGCCTCGATGCACAGCTCACGGAGGTCGGGCCGACGCGGGTCGCAGGTGCCGAGCAGCACCTCGGGCTCACCGACCGAGACGTTGACGCTGCGCCCGTCGACGTGTCCGGTGACGTGCAGTCCGTCGTCGACGCTGACGGCCTGGCGCTGCACCGGCTCGGGACCGCACGCGGCGATCAGCAGCGCCACGACGCCGAGCAGGATCGGGGGTAGACGTGTCCGCATCACGCGGTGCAGGGTGCCGCCTCGACACGACCGCGACCGCCGGCCACCTACTCCACCGCTGCGATCAGCACGGATTCGCCCTGGCCGACCCCGACGCAGGCGGTCGCGACCCCGCGACGCACCTCCCGATCCCGACGCATGCGGTGGAGCAGCGTCGCGACCAGCCGGACGCCGCTCGCCCCGAGCGGATGGCCGAGGGCGATCGCGCCCCCGTCGGGGTTCACGATCGCGGGGTCGACCGGCAGCTCGCGC
The DNA here is from genome assembly GCA_964483845.1 of uncultured Actinomycetota bacterium. GTDB lineage: Bacteria > Actinomycetota > Nitriliruptoria > Nitriliruptorales > JAHWKO01 > CAZADJ01. Next base: position 6,246 of record CAZADJ010000018.1, read on the forward strand.
AGCACCGCGAGGCACTGGCCGGCGAACGCCTCGTTCAGCTCCACCGAGTCGAGGTCGTCGAGATCCCACCCGGCCCGACGCAGCGCGATCCGCGTCGCAGGCACCGGGCCGATCCCCATGTGGCTCGGGTCGACGCCGGCCTGCCCGGTCGCGACGACGCGCCCGATCGGCTCGAGGCCGAGCCGATCGCAGGCAGCCTCGCTCGCGACCAGCACCGCCCCGGCCCCGTCGTTCAGGGTCGAGGCGTTGCCGGCGGTCACCGTCCCACCGTCGCGGAAGACCGCCCGGAGCCCGGACAGGGCCTCCAGGGAGGTGTCCGGGCGGGGGCCCTCGTCACGCTCCGCCCGGACCGGGTCGCCGCGCCCCCGGGGGACGTCCACCGCGACGACGTGGTCGCCGTAACGGCCCTCCTCCCAGGCGGCGATCGCCGTCTCGTGCGAGCGCAGCGCGAAGCGGTCCTGCTCCTCGCGGGAGATGTCGTACTTGTCGACGAGGTTCTCGGCGGTCTCCCCCATCGGGATCGGCGGGTGGAGATCGGCCATCCGCGGGTTGACGAACCGCCAGCCGAGCGCGGAGTCGGCGACCTCCGGGGCGCCACGCTGGTGGGCGCGCTCCGGCTTGGCCATCACGTAGGGCGCCCGGCTCATGGACTCCACGCCACCGGCGACGACCACGTCGGCCTCACCGAGCGCGATCTGCCGGTAGGCGTGGGTCACGGCGGCGAGCCCCGAGGCGCAGAGCCGGTTCACGGTGATCCCCGGGACGTCGATCGGGTAGCCGGCGAGCAGCAGCGCCATGCGGGCGACGTCCCGGTTGTCCTCGCCGGCCTGGTTCGCACACCCGGCGACGACCTCGTCCACCTCAGCCGGATCCAGCCCCGTGCGGGTCACGACGTGACCGAGGCAGTGCGCGAGCAGGTCGTCGGGACGGACCGCGGCGAGCCCACCGCCGTAGCGGCCGAAGGGCGTGCGGACGGCGTCGACGAGCAGGGCGTCTCGGACGGACGGGGCCACGGGCGCTCCTCGATCCGGTTCGCGGCGAGCCTACCGAGGACCGGGGGCCCGACGGTCCCGGTCGGTGGGGGCGCCCGGCCGACCGGACCCGATCGCGCGGGCGGTACGGTCCTGCCGCTACGTCAGGGGGAGCCATGTCGGCACTGTCCGCGATCTGCGTCTTCTGCGGGTCCGCCAGCGGTGACGACCCCGACTTCGGTGACGCCGCGGGCACCGTCGGCCGGCTCCTGGCGGCGCGCCAGACGACGCTCGTCTACGGCGGCGGCAGCGTCGGGCTGATGGGCGTGCTCGCCGACACGGTGCTGGAGGCCGGCGGGGAGGTCGTCGGGGTGCTGCCGCGGGATCTGTTCGTGCGTGAGTCGGTCCACCGGGGGCTGACCGAGCTCGTCGAGGTCGCCTCCATGCACGAGCGCAAGCGACACATGTACGAGCGCGCGGACGCCTTCCTCACGCTCCCCGGCGGCCTCGGCACGCTGGAGGAGCTGGCCGAGATCGCCACCTGGGCGCAGCTCGGCCTCCACCGCAAGCCGATCGGGATCCTCGACGTCGCCGGCTACTTCGCGCCGCTGATCACCTTCCTCGACCGGGCCGTCGAGCGCGGCTTCCTCGAGGCCGACACCCGCGCGGCGATCGTCCACGACGACGACCCCGAGCGGCTCCTGGACCGGCTGTCCACGACCCGGCCGGCGCCGACCGGCCGCTGGATCACCTCCCCCGACCGGACCTGAGCCGGCGCTCCGCCCGGGACGTGACGTCGCGTGACAGCCCGTCCGGTCGACGGATGGATGCCGTCACGCGACGTCGGTACGGTCGTGGTGCGGACGTGACCACGACGTCACGCGAGGCGGAGGTGGACCGTGACCGACGAGCAGGACAGCGCGCCGGCACCCGACGGGACCGCGACGGCGCCCGGTCCGGACGGGTCCGCACCGAACGCCCGCTCGATGCTCATCACCGTCCTCGGCGACCTGGTGCTGCCGTGCGGCGGCCGCACGTGGCTCGGTGCCCTGACGGAGACGATGGGCCTGCTCGGGGTGTCGCCCGAGGCGACGCGCCAGGCGCTGCGGCGGCTCGCCGGCCAGAACCTCGTCGAGCCGGAGAAGGTCGGCCGGCTGTCCTCCTACGGCATCACCGACACCGGCCGGCGCCGCTTCGAGGAGGCGGCTGAGCGCATCTACCTCCGCCGCTCGCTGTCGTGGGACGGCCGCTGGCGGCTGCTCAGCTACACCTTCGCCGAGGAGCACCGCTCGTCGCGCGACGCGCTCCGACGCGAGCTGCAGTGGATGGGCTACGGGACGATCGGCGCCGGACTGATGGCGTGCCCGTGGGACCTCGGCGCCCGGCTCGACGCGGTCCTCGCCAAGCACGGCGTCGTCGGCGAGGTCGAGACCTTCACGTCCGAAGCCGACGACGGCGACGACCGCGGCCTCGCTCAGCGCGCCTACGACCTCCCGGCGCTGCGCGAGGCCTACGGGGCGTTCATCGACCGCTTCCGCGGTGAGCTCGACGCGGTGCGCGACGCCGACGACCTCGAGCCGCGCGACGCGCTCGCCCGGCGACTGCGCCTGGTCCACGAGTGGCGCAAGTTCCTCTTCATCGACCCCGGCCTGCCGCAGGAGGTCACGCCCGACGACTGGCTCGGCGACCGCGCGGCCAGCCTGTTCCGCGACGTGTACGCGGCGCTGGAGCCGGCGTCGTGGCGAGCGTGGGACGGGATCGCGGCGGCGGCGGATCCGGACGGCGAGGCGCCGGCCCACGCGCGCAGCAACCTCGACCCGGTCGCCTCGGGACGGGGGTCGAACCGCGCCGGGGCCGAGGAGCGCCGGACCGAGGAGTTCCGCGAGCGCATCGCCGGCGGCGGCAAGGTCGAGGCGACCGACTGGATGCCGGAGGGTTACCGCAAGGTCGCGCGCAAGTTCATCGAGATGCACGCCAACTCCGAGCTGATGGGAGCGCTGCCCGAGCGCGAGTGGATCGCGCGGGCACCGTCCCTGAAGCGCAAGCGCTCACTCGCCGCGAAGGTCCAGGACGAGGTCGGCCACGCGCAGCTGATCTACCGCGCCGCCGAGGACCTCGGCAAGCCACGGGAGCAGATGGCCGAGGACCTGATCGCCGGGCGAACGAAGTTCCACAACGTCTTCCACTACCCCACCTACACCTGGGGCGACGTCGCGGTGATCGGCTTCCTCGTCGACGGCGCGGCGATCGTCACCCAGCGCGCCCTGCTCGACACCTCGTACGCCGTGTACATGCGCATCATGCGCCGGGTCGTCGCCGAGGAGTCGCTGCACTACCGCCACGGCGAGGACATCACCCTCGCGCTGGCGTCCGGCACCGACGAGCAGTTCGAGATGCTCCAGGAGGCGGTCGACCGCTGGTGGGAGCCGGTCATGCACTTCTTCGGACACGCGACGCCGGCGGAGGACGACGTCGCCCTCCAGTGGGGCATCAAGACGCGCACGAACGAGGAGTCGCGCCAGGAGTTCTTCAGCCAGTACGTCCCGAAGATGTGGGACATGGGGGTGGAGATCCCCGATCGGGACCTGCGCTACGACCCCGACGAGGACCGCTGGACCTACACCGAGCCCGACTGGGACGAGCTCGACCGGGTGATCCGCGGCGACGGCCCGATGACCGAGACGCGGCTCGGCTGGCGGCGCGCGCTGCGCGAGAACCAGGCCTGGGTGCGCCGGGTGATCACCGGCGACCGCGTCCCGGCGATCTGAGGAGGTGCGCTGATGGCGATCTACGAGATCTTCGGGCGCCGCAAGTGGGACGACCCCCTGTCGCACGTCGGCGCGGTCCACGCCCCGGACCCCGAGACGGCGCTGCTGTTCGCCCGCGAGACCCACTTCCGACACGGGGAGGGCGTCGACTTCGCGGTCGTGCGCCGCGAGGACCTGCACCGGCTGGCCGACCACGACCTGATCGAGCACACCGTGGACCAGTCCTACCGCCGGCAGGCGGGCTACTCGGGCTTCCGCGAGAAGCGTCAGGAGGCGCGCGAGGCGGCCGCGGACCGCGGCCGCGGGCACCTGCGTGAGCGGGCCGTGCCGGGCGGTCGCAGGTGACCGACGAGACGGATGCGACCGACGGAGCGGGACCGACCGGCGAGCGGTCCCGGACCGACGACGGGACGGAGGTGACGGTGAGCGAGCGGCTGGACGGGATCTGGTCGACGGAGGTCGGCGGCGAGCGGCCCGAGCCGCCAGCGCCGGAGGACGTCACCAGCGCGTTGGACGAGCTCGACATCGACCCCGACGAGCCACGGACCGCGCTGCTGCTCGCGATCGCCGACGACGAGCTCGTCGCCGGTCACCGCACCTCGCACTGGACCGGCGTCGCCCCCTCGCTGGAGGAGGACATCGCCTTCTCCGGCATCGCCCAGGACGAGATCAACCACGCCGACGTCTGGTACCAGCTCGTCGTGGCCGCGGCGCGCGGCGCGGACGGGGACCGCGAGGCCGTCGACCGGCTCGGCCTCGGTCGTCGCCCGGACGAGTACCGCCACGCGGTCATCTGCGAGCGTCCGCCCCGGGACTTCGCCTACACGCTGGCCCGCCACTTCCTCTACGACCACGCGGACGCGGTGCGCCTCGCCGCCCTCGTCGACTCCTCCGACCCGGAGGTCGCCGCGATCGCGCGCAAGCTCGCCCACGAGGAGCGCTACCACCTCGAGCACGCCGACACCTGGTTCATCCGGCTGGCGCGCGGCGACGACGAGCAGCGCGACCGGCTCGCGGGCGCCCTGACCGACGCCTTCGGTGAAGCCCTCTGGCTCTTCGAGCCGACACCCGGCGAGGCCGAGGTGGTCGAGGCCGGCACGTTGCCGGTCCCGTCCGCCGAGCTGCTGTCGCGGTGGCTCGACCTGGTGGGCGCGATGCTCGAGGAGGCCGATCTGGCCGAGGTGATGGACGAGGTGTCACGCACCGACGACGGTGCCTGGCACGTCCCCGACGACCTGTTCACCGAGCCGGGCGGTCGTCACGGGGTCCACAGCACCGACTGGTCGGAGGACGCGTGGGTGGAGATGACCGCCCTGCACCGCGCCCACCCCGGGGCGAGGTGGTGACCGTGCCGACCACCGCCGATGCTCGCACCCGCCCCGACCCGGCCGCCGTGCGACGGGCGATCGGATCGGTGCGCGACCCGGAGCTGCCGGCGGTGACCGTCGGCAACCTCGGGATGCTGGAGCGGCTCGAGATCGGCGACGACGGGCGCGTCGAGGTCGACATCCTCCCCACGTACGCAGGCTGTCCGGCGACCGACGTGATCCGCGAGGACGTCGCGGCGGCGGTGCGCGCCGTCGAGGGCGTGACCGACGTCACCGTCCGCTTCCGCTTCGACCCGCCGTGGTCGGCGGAGCGCATCGACGACGAGGGTCGCGAGGCGCTGCGCGACTTCGGGATCACCCCACCCGGGGAGGTGGTGCGGTCCCCCGCGCTGGACGGCGCGGCGGACCGCGAGCGCCTCCCGCTCGCCGGTGCCCGACGTCCCGAGCGCCCGTGCCCGTACTGCGGCGCGACCGAGACCGAGACCGACAGCCCGTTCGGTCCGACGCCGTGCCGCTCGATCCACTACTGCCGGTCGTGTCGCCAGCCCTTCGAGGCGTTCAAGGACCTCTGAGCCGATCCGGGATCCGCTACCGGGGGGTCGGGCCCTCCACGTCGGCGTCCCGGGCCTTGGCGGGCTCGTCGGCGTCGCCGTCGCGGACGTGCGCGAGCCGCTCGCGACGAGCCTCCTGCTCGCAGCGCTGCTTCAGCCGGTCGAGGCTGCGGCCGAACAGCCGGCCGACGTAGGGGCGCACCAGCGTCCGGGCGCCGACCTCGCCGACCGTGCCGAGCGGCGGGTCGATCTCCTCGCGCCAGACCACCCGGGTGCCGATCTCGTCGGGCTCGAGGACGAACTCGCCGGTGCCGGTGATGACCCGCCCGGTGTGCCGGATCGCGAGGCGCCGCCCCTCCTCGTAAGCGGTGACCTCCATCTCGTCCTCGACGGTCAGCCCGAGCACGTTGGTCGGACAGCGCAGCCGGACCCCGACCCCCTCGCGCTGCTCCCCGAGCACGTGGACCTCCTCCGCATCGAGCATCCAGTCGGGCTGACGCTCCCAGTCGGTCAGCACCGACCAGACGATCCGGGCGGGGGCGAAGAGGTAGCGGGAGACCTCGATGCGCACGGATGTCCCTCCCTGACCACGCGGTGGGATGCGCCGGCGCGTGCGGCGGTAGGCTCGCGGCCGATCCGTAGCCGGCCACGATGCAACCGGTTCAGCGCCGATACCACCACGACCGACGTCGCCCGAAGGGACACGATGTTCGCGGAGATCGACGGGAACACCCTGCACTACACGAGCTACGGCGAGGGACCACCCATCGTCTTCGTCCACGGGCTGGGGGGGACCGCCAACATCTGGCACGGGACGATGCACTCGCTGAAGCAGCACCACCACTGCGTCGCGATGGACCTGCGAGGTCACGGACGCTCCAACGGGAAGGGCAAGTTCACCGTCGAGGGCTGGGCCCACGACGTCGCCCAGCTCATCCGCCACCTGGAGCTGCCGACGGCGCGCCTCGTCGGGCACTCGCTCGGCAGCCTCGTCGTCCAGCACCTCGCGGAGACGGAGCCCGAGCTGTGCGACGCGCTGATCCTCGTCGGCGGGATCTCCTACTTCCAGCCACCGACGATGGACGCGTACCGCGATCGGGCCGACCTCGTCGAGGAGGAGGGCATGGACCCGATCGTCGACGAGTGGCTGGCGGGTGCCGTCTCGCCGCAGACGCACGCGACCATGCCGGGGGCGGTCGGCCTGCTGCGTGAGCTGTTCCTGCGTAACGATCCGCAGATGTACGCCAAGTCGTGCCGGGCGCTGACCAAGGCCCCGCACGTCCGCCGCGAGCAGATCGGCCAGCCGACCCTGATCGTGCTCGGCGCGCACGACCGCTCGACCCCGCTCGGGATGGCCGAGGAGCTGAAACGCGATATCCCCGTCAGCCGGGTGCGCGTCATCCCGCACGTCGGCCACTGGCTCCCCGTGGAGGACGCCGGGTCGCTCGCCGCCACCATCCTCGAGTTCTTCTCCTGACCACGACCGCCCCACCGCCCCGGCGCGGATCGTCCAGCCGCCCCCTGACCGGGTGATCCACGCCCCCGCCGCGCCCCGTCGGGTGACGGCCGCGCGCTGCGGTCCGGGTCACCCCGGTCCCACCCCGTCGCTGATCGTGCCGACGGTCACCTACGGTGTCGTGCCGCGGGGGTCGGACGTCGGAGGTACCCGCAGCATGAGCTCTCCAGCATGAGATCCCCAGCATGAGTCCCGGTCCGGGGCGCGCCCGGCGGTGGGTGCCCGGGCTGGTGATGATCGTGACCCTCGGGTTGCTCGCCGGCGGCGCGTACCTCGTCTGGTCGATGCTGATCGAGGCCGGCGAGCCCGACGACGACGAGGTCGCCGAGGCCGCCGACCGTGTCGAGCGGTCGGTGCCCGGGGACACCCTGGAGGCCGCGCGCGCCGCCGTCGGGGACAGCCACGCCCGGCTGAACGAGCACCTCGGCCACGGCGGGCTCGACCGGCTCGACCTCGCCGCCTTCGGATCAGACGTGGCGGCACCGCTCCGCGAGGAGCTCAGCGACCTCGCCGCCACGGTCGAGGACCCGGAGCTGCGGACCGATCTGGAGACGGTGGTGGCGCTGTTGGCGCTCGGGGTCGAACGGGAGGACCCGGAGGCGCTGCGCCTCGCCCACCGGGTCCTGCACGACCTCGACCACTTCGCGTTCAACCCGGATCGGGAGGGGCGCTACTGGGGCGCGACCGTGACGCTGGAGGGTGAGGACAACGCCGCCCGGCGCTACGTCGGCGACCACGGTGACTAACGGCGGCACGGACGGGCCGGGGACGGACACCGCGGCGAGGGCCGATCTCAACGTCAGACAGGGTCGAGGTCGATCGCGACCAGCAGGCCCGTCTCGGCCCACTCGCTGAACGCCTCCCCCCGCTGCCACCCCTGGTACTTCGCCGCGAGCAGCTCACGTGCCCGCCGGTCCTCGGCCGCGTCCTCGACGAAGCGGGCGCCGGCCTCGCGCGTCTCGTCGCCGATGCGCAGCCGGACCCGCGGCTCGGCGCGCAGGTTGCGCACCCAGTCCGCCTCCGCACCCTGCCCCGACAGCAGGTACGCCGTCGCTCCTCGCGCCGCGAACCAGATCTCGATCTCGTGCGGCTCGCCGGTGACCCGACCTCGGGTGGTGAGGTGGCAGTTCGCCGCCTCGGCGCGCTCCGCGAGCCACGCCTCGGCACCGCGCCGGGGTCGTCGCAGCTCGGCGAGACCGCCGTCGGCCCCCGCCATGAAGACCGCCGCGGCGACCGCAGCGAGGCCGACGACCGCCCCGAGGGCGACGATCATCCAGACGATCACGCTGACCTCCTCCGACTACGGCAGGCTACTGACCGCAGCTGCTGGCGAGGACGCAGGAGGCCCGGTGGACACCGACGACGGCTGGCACCCCGACCGTCTGACCACCCCCCTCGGCAGCGCCCCCGGACCGCTGCCTGCACGTGCCCTGGCGCTGCGCCGACGCCGGCTGGACCTCACCGCCCGGACCGCGGTGATGGCGATCGTGAACGTCACGCCGGACTCCTTCTACGACCGCGGAGCGACCGCCGAGGTCGGCGCCGCGCTCGAGCGCGCACGCAGCGTCGTCGCCGCCGGAGCCGACATGGTCGACATCGGGGGGGTCAAGGGCGGACCCGGCCGGGACGTCCCCGTCGAGGAGGAGCGCGAGCGGGTGGTCCCGCTGATCACGGCGATCCGCGCCGACGCCGATGCCCGTCTGGCCGGGACCGTCGTGTCGGTGGACACCTACCGGGCCGAGGTCGCCGACGCGGCCCTGGCCGCCGGCGCGGACCTCGTCAACGACGTCGGCAGCGGCCACGACCCGGAGGTCCCCGCGGTCGCCGCCGAGCACGATGCCGGCTACATCGCGATGCACCACGGCGGCGCCCCGCGGACCCGCCCGTTCCGCCCCAGCTACGAACCGGACGTCGTCACCGCCGTCGTGCGGCGGTGCGCGGGGCTCGCGGAGACGGCGATCGCCGCGGGGGTCGCGCCGGACCGCGTCGTCGTCGACCCCGGCCACGACTTCGTGAAGACGACCTACCACTCGCTGGAGGTGTCACGGCGCCTCCCGGAGCTCGCAGCCCTCGGGTTCCCGGTGCTCGTCGCGCTGTCCAACAAGGACTTCGTCGGCGAGACGCTGGACGCGGCGCTGGAGCAGCGGGTCGACGGCAGCCTCGCCGCCGCCGTGTTCTGCGTGCTGCGCGGGGCGAGCATCGTGCGCGCTCACGAGGTCGGTCGCACCGTCGACGCGCTGCGGATGACCGAGGCGCTCCTCGGCTGGCGGCCGCCGGCGACAGCGAGGCGGGGACTCGAGTGAGCCACCTCGACCACCGGGTACGCGACCGAGCGATCGGTGACGCGCGACGGGACGGCGCTCGACCGACCCCGTCCGGACGAGACGTCCACACCGGCTCGACACCTGACGGTCTCGACTACCGTCGAGGGCGCCGAGCGAGGAGGCTCCGATGCGCGAGGGCAAGCCGAGGAAGCACGTGTTCGTGTGCGTCAACGAGCGCCCCGCGGAGCACCCGCGCGGCTCCTGCATCGCCCGTGGCAGCGGCGACGTGTTCAACCTCCTCCGCGAGATGATCGGCCAGAAGGGGCTCGTCGACGTCAAGGTGACGTTCAGCGGCTGCATGGAGCCGTGCATGGTCGGCCCGATCGTCTACGTCGCCCCCGACGACGTCTGGTACGGCGGCGTGACCGTCGAGGACGTCGAGCTCATCGTCGACCAGCACCTGACCGAGGACGAACCGGTCGAGTGGCTGCGCATCGGCGAGGAGGAGTTCGAGCTGTCGCCGCTCGAGGGACGCGCCGACCTGCCACCCGGGGTGATCCCGCCGGTCGAGGATGACACCTGAGCCACCCGCTCCCCGGCGGCTCGGAGGTGAGGCGCTGCACCCCGGCGAGCTGAACACCCGCGGCGCTGGGCCGCTCGAGGAGCGCGCGGCCACGCTCGCCCTCGACGACCCGGCGCCTCCACGGACCGTCCGCTTCCGCGACCTGGTCCCCCTCGTCTACCCGACGCGCGCGCTGCGCGTCGCCGCCGGCGTCGGCGTCGTCGCGGGGCTCCTCGTCGTCATGCTGGCCATCGCGACGTGGGGGCAGGCGGCCGACTCCCCGCTGCTGCTGGCGGTCGGCCTCGGCCTCGGTGTGGTCCTGCCGCTCATCCCGCTGCTGGCGGCGGTGCGCGTGCGGCGGGTTCTGCGCCGTGGGGTGTTGGCGCGCGGCGAGGTCGTGGAGATCAGCGACCAGCGCGCCCCGAGGGGCACCGATCCGGCCGTGGCGGAGCACGGCCGCACCGCCGGCACCGTGGACGTCACCGCCGACGACCGGCGCTTCGCGGTCGGCTTCGAGACCGACAACGCCTGGGGGCTCGACCTCGACCACGGCGCGACCGTCGTCGGCCTCGCCGACCCCGAGCGCGATCGCGTCCTGCTGTGGCTGGGCACCACGTCCGGTCCACGTGCGCCTCGGGCGCCGGACGCCGGGGACGACGGCGCGGGGGGTCCCGTCCGCTGACCGCACGTCCGTCCGGCGCGAGCGCGCGGAGCCTCCATAATGGAGTCGGCGACGATGGAGTCGGCGACGCAGCGGCGCCGGAAGGGAGCGGTCCTCGTGAGCACCAACGGGCACGGTGGAGGCGGCGGAGACGTCGAGATCCAGGGCTACGACGCGATCGAGTTCTGGGTCGGCAACGCCAAGCAGGCGGCCCACTACTACCGGACCGCCTTCGGGTTCGAGCTGATCGGCTACGCCGGTCCGGAGACGGGGGTGCGTGGCCGGGCGTCCTACGTCCTGCAGCAGCGGGCCATCCGGTTCGTGCTCACCTCGGCGCTCGATCCCGACGACCCGATCAACCGGCACCAGTCGCTGCACGGCGACGGGGTCCGCGACGTGGCGTTCACCGTCCCCGACGCCGAGGAGGCCTTCTCGATCGCGGTGGAGCGCGGCGCGACCCCCCACCGCGAGCCGGAGGTCCTCGAGGACGAGCACGGCAAGATCGTGTTCGCGCAGATCGAGGCCTACGGCGACACGATCCACAGCTTCGTCCAGCGCGGCGACTACAGCGGCGTCCACTTCCCCGGCTACGAGCCGGTCGAGGACGACGTCATCTCGACCCCGGTCGGCCTGTCGGGCATCGACCACGTGGTGTGCAACGTCGAGCTCGGCAGGATGGACGAGTGGGCGCGCTTCTACGCCTCCATCCTCGGGTTCACCGAGTTCCGCCACTTCTCCGACGACGAGATATCCACCGAGTACACGGCCCTGATGTCCAAGGTGCTGTGGGACGGTATCGGGCGTATCAAGCTGCCGATCAACGAACCCGCCGAGGGGAAGAAGAAGTCCCAGATCGACGAGTACCTCGAGGCCTACCGCGGTCCGGGGGTCCAGCACATCGCGATGTCGACGCCGGACATCGTGGAGACGGTCCGCGCGCTGCGTGAGGCCGGCGTGGACTTCCTCCAGGTTCCCGACACGTACTACGAGGACGCCCGCGAGCGCGTCGGCGAGGTGGACGAGGAGTGGGACGACCTCCAGGAGTGCGGGATCCTCGTGGACCGCGACGACGAGGGCTACCTGCTGCAGATCTTCACCGAACCGGTCCAGGACCGCCCGACCGTGTTCTACGAGATCATCCAGCGCCACGGCGCGACCGGGTTCGGGGTCGGCAACTTCAAGGCCCTGTTCGAGGCGATCGAACGCGCACAGGCCCGCCGCGGCAACCTCTGACGCGCCGGCGCACGACCCGCTGACATCCGGGTACGGCGGACCTCGCGGACAGCCGAGGATGCGGTCACGCAGATCTGTCTGACGGCCGGATCCGGGTGCGGCCGGACGTGCGTGCGCGGTGACCGCACGGGCGCGCCGCGATCCGCTGCGACCCGGGGGTTGCGGGACGGCTGCTTGCTACGCTCCAGGCCGTCTCGGTCCGCTGCGGACCGCTTCCCCGGGGCAGCATCGCTGCACACGCGAGCAGCACGCGAAGGAGCCGCCATGCGCACGTCGTGGGACCCGGTCGACGCCGCCCACCCCGAACGTCAGTCGTGGGACGAGTACTTCCTGGATCTCGCCGGGGCGGCGTCCACCCGAGCGACCTGCAGCCGACGCAAGCACGGGGCGGTCGTGGTGCGCGACCGGCGCATCGTCTCCACCGGCTACAACGGCGCCCCGTCGGGCTTCCCCCACTGTGACGAGGGTGCCTGTCCGAGGGCGCAGAGCGACGCGCCGCAGGGGCGCGACTACGAGCGGTGCATCGCGATCCACGCGGAGGCGAACGCGCTGCTGTTCGCCTCGCCCGAGGAGCGCAGGGGCGCGACCGTGTACTGCACCGGCGCCCCCTGCTTCGGGTGCGCGAAGCTGATCGCCAACTCCGGGATCGCCGAGGTGGTCGCCGCCGGCGGCCGCTACGAGGGGTGGGAGGAGGTCCGCGACTTCATGCGCGGCTGCGGACTGCGGGTCCGCCTCCTGGACGGGCTCGAGGGCGTCCCGGAGCTCGACCTGCAGGCCGCCTCCGGCTGAGTCCGCTGGCTCCGCGCGAGACGTGGCCGATCATGCGGAAGGGGCCCCCGAGGGGGCCCCTTCCGTCGTCGGTCGTTGCCCGGTCACCGAGCCGGTCGTGGCCGGCTCCGCGACCGGCTCCGGTCAGCCGCCTAGGGCGTCCGACACGGCACCGTCCACGGTGCCCGTCAGACTGGTGGTCTCGGTCTCGTCGCCGTTCTCGTCGCCGTTGCCGTCCTCGCCCTCCTCAGGGCCGAGCACGACACAGACGTAGGCCAGCGGATCGCCCGGCACCTCGACCGGCACCGCGCCGTCCGGGCAGTCGCGCTCGCCTTCGGGCTCTTCGGGATCGGCCGGGAGCACGACCGCGCACACGTACGCGAGCGGCTCACCCTCGATCTCGACGGGTATCTCTCCCTCCGGGCAGCGCTGCGCCTCGGCGCCGTTCTCACCGTTGCCGTTCCCGTTGTCACCGTTCCCGTTGCCGTTACCCGGATCGTCGGGCGGGCAGTCGATACCGGGAGGCGGGCCTGGTGGCAGGTCCCACGGGGGCGGTGGATCCATGTCCGGTGGCGGGCCGGGCGGTAGGCCGTCCGGGGGTCCGCCGCAGTGGTCCTCCCCCGGTCCTGGCCGGTCCTCGGGGGGCCCCTGGGGGTCGTTGGCGTTGTCGTTGGCGTTGTTGGCGTTCCCGTTGTTCGCGGTCGCTGCGTGACCGTCGGTCGCCGCGGTGTCCGCGGCGCCGCCGACGATCGTGGTCCCCAAGATGAGACCGAAGACCGCGAGGATGGTCACGAGCACGCCGTATCTGGCGAGATGCCTCATGTCCTGTTCCCCTCTGGTGTCGTTGGCTCCGGCGAGATCACCGACCGAGATCCCCCGTTTCCAGTCAGATCCCGCTCACCGCTGCTCGTAGATCCGTGCTCGTGCGCTCGCCGCCGGTGACGGACGGCTCGACGCACCGACGGCGGGTGGAGCGAAGTGAGAGGATCGAGGGGAGCGTTCGCCCCCGCACACCGCCTCGGTCCCGTCGAGCGTAGACACTCCGATCGGACGCGTGCCTGTACATCCGAACTAGTGTCGGCGACTCCGCGCCCCTGGACGTACGGCCGCAGCCCCGGGCCCCGGACCCGACCGCGTGAGAGCTGCCGTCAGGATGGCCTACCCTGTGGCGACCGCCCGGAGGGCCTCGATGGGGATCATCGACCGTCACGACGCCGACGACGGCCTCGTCACCCTGACGCTGGACGACGGCCGCTACAACGCCCTCGACGTCGACGTCTTCCGCGAGCTCGACGGGGAGCTGTCAGCGGCCCCCGACGCACCGGCCGTGGTGATCGCCGGGCGCGAGGGCGTGTTCACCGCCGGGCTGAACACGAAGGTCCTCCAGCAGCTCGACGACGACGGGCTGAAGGAGCTCCTCGAGGTGTTCGGCCGCACGATGATGCGGCTGTGGTGCGAGCCCCGCCCGACCGTCGCGGCCTGCACCGGACACGCGATCGCCGCCGGCACGATGATCGCGATGGCCTGTGATCACGCCGTCGCGGCGCGCGGCGAGTACCGCTGGGGGCTGACCGAGACCCAGATCGGCTTCCCGCTCCCCGAGTTCGGGATCACCCTGGCACGCGGCAACCTGCGCCGCGACCGGCTCGACGACCTGCTGCTGCCCGGCGCGGTGATCGGCCCGGAGGCGGCGGTGGGGGCGGGCTTCGCCGACGAGCTCGCCGATCCCGACGACGTGCTCGACGTTGCCGCCGCGAAGGCACGCGACCTGATGGAGCTGCCGCGGGCGGCGTACGCGGCGACGAAGCGCCGTCTGCGCTCGGAGGCGGCCAGCTCGGTGCTGGAGCGCCTCGGGACGGACCTCGACGACCTCCTCACCTCGCGGGAGCCCCCGGATGGGTGACCACCACTATGGGTGACTACCACTGGCGCGAGCTGTACCGGGAGGTGGTCGACACCGCCCTGTGCACCGGCTGCGCCGCCTGTGTCATGGCCTGCCCCCAGGACGTGCTCGGCTACACCGACGACTACTACCCGGTCCAGATCGGTGCGGGGATGGGCGTTGACCAGTGCGTCACCGGGGACCGCGGCTGCGACATCTGCACCCGGGCCTGCCCACGGTTCCGCACCTGGGAGACCGAGCTGGACACCGAGCTGTTCGGTCGTCCCCGCACCGCGGACGAGGTCGCCGGGATCGCCCGCTCCCAGCTCCTCGTCCGGGCGCGCGACGACGCGGTCCACGCCGCCGGCCAGGACGGCGGGCTCGTCTCCACGCTGCTCATCTGGGGTCTGGAGAACGAGATGATCGACGGTGCGCTCACCTCGAAGATCGTCGACGACGGCCGCGGCCCCTTCGACGCCGAGCCGTTCCTCGCCACCACCCGCGAGGACGTCCTGGCCACCGCCGGGTCCCGTTACACGTACTCCGCCAACCCGCTGGCGATGGCCGATGCCGAGGAGCGGCGGCTCCGGCAGGTCGCGCTCGTCGGGATGTCGTGCCAGGCGTCGATCAACGGCACCGTCGCCGCCCGCGGCGTGAACAAGTACCGGCGCAAGATCGCGCTGACGATCGGGCTGCTCTGCTCGAAGACCTTCACCTACGAGGGCCAGGAGCAGGTCCTCGCCGAGCACGGCATCGACGTCGCCGACGTGACCAAGATCAACATCAAGGGCCGTTTCATGGTCTGGACCCGCGACGGCGGCTACCACGAGATCCCGCTGAAGGAGCTGCACCCGTACACGCGTCCCGGCTGCGAGCTCTGCCCGGACTTCGCCGCGGAGCACGCCGACATCTCCACCGGCGGGATCGGCGCGGACGACGACTGGACCCTGACCATCGTGCGCACCGGCCGCGGCGAGGAGTGGATGCAGGGCGTGGCCGACGCCGGACTGGTCGAGGTGAAGCCGGCCGCGGACGACGAGGTGGCGATGAACCTGCTGCGCCGGCTGTCAGCCGTCTCGCGCCGCCGGTGGCCGACCGACGTCCTACCCGAGGGTCACCGCTCCCCGTCCCTGCTGCCGACGGCGTAGTTGTCGCGTTCGGCGCACGGCCTCACCGCCGCTTCGCCGTGTACATCGACGCGTCCGCGATCCGTAGGAGCTCATCGAGGGTCTCCCCGTCGTCGGGGTAGAGGGCGGTACCGATCGTGGCCCCGACCACGACCCCGTCGGAGGGCTCCCCGACCGTGATCTCCAGCTCCTCGTCCAGCTTCGAGGCGACCTCGGCGACGCTGCCTCGTCCGGAGACGCCCGCGAGCAGCACGAGGAACTCGTCACCTCCCTGCCGGCCGCAGACATCGCCCGCGCGGGTGGCCGACTCGAGGCGCCGGGCGACCTCCACGAGCACCTCGTCGCCGCGGTCGTGCCCGTACCGGTCGTTGACGAGCTTGAAGCGGTCGAGGTCGACGAACAGCAGCCCGAGGTGCTCACCGCTGCGCTCGGCCCGGGCGGCGGCGATGGCGAACTGCTCGGCGAAGGACCGGCGGTTGTGGAGCCCCGTGAGGGGGTCCCGCAGCGCCTGCTCGCGGAGTCGCTCGGTCAGCGCCGCGCTCTCCAGCGCCGGGGCGGCGATCGCGGCGAGCGCCTGGAGGAGCGACCGCTCCTGGGCGGGGAACTCGCCGTAGGTCCCGCGCCGCCGCCCGCAGACGAGCCAGCGCACCTCCGCTCCCGGGTACGCGATCGGCGCCCCGATCTCGTCCGTCGCCGGCGGGTCCCGCTGCGTCCGTGCCTCGTCGCAGAACAGCACCCGGCGGGCCGCGGCGCAGACGGTGGCCTCCACCTCCTCGAGGTCCCGGGCCGCCTGGATCTCCTCCGCGGCGGCGAACAGCTGCGGGAGCCGCGCACCCTCCACCATCACGGGGATGAGCACCCGGGAGACGGGTACGAGCGCGACCACGACCCCGATGACCAGGACCCACCCCCAACTGACCGCGATGGCCGCCGCCGCGAGCACCGCGCCCAACCACGCGGAGCCGACGACGCCGACGAGCCGGTAGCGCCACTGGGCACGCACCGCCTCTCCGAGCGTCCGGGCGGTCGCGACGGCGAGGAAGCCCGCGACCAGCAGCCGGGTGACGTACTCCCAGACGAGACCGCCGAGCGCCGCCACGCCGACGACCCACCCCAGGCTCGTCCCGTCGCCTCCGCTCGCGAGCACCACGACCGCGCCGACCCCGGCGCCGATCGCCTCGGCCGCACCGGAGAAGGCGACCTTCACCGGGTCGCGGACCACGCCGCGCACGGTCGCGAGCGGCGTCGCCCGCAGGACGTAGCCGGCCGCCCCCGAGACGCCCGCGACCAGGACCGCCTCGGGCCAGCTCAGGAGCGCCAGCACCGGGACCGCGAACACCGCGGTGGCCTGCTCGGTGGTGATCTCCTCCGCGAGCTCGATGCGCACCGGGGCGACGTACGACAGGGCCAGACAGGCGGTGAGCACCGCCATCCAGCCCCAGCGCAGATCCGTGCCCGCGGCGGCTGCCGCCGCGACCACCAGCACCGCGCCGCCGACCGCGACCACGAGGAGGTAGCGGTAGGCGGCGACGTGCCGCGGATCGCGCTGCACCGGCATCTGGAACCCTGTCCGACCTCCCGCACACTAGGTGTCCGCAGGCCGGGTGTCGCCCGATCGGGACGATCGGGCCCGTGGACGAGAGCGGCAGCGGGCACGACGTCGCCGCGGCGGTCCGCACGCCACGGTGCCTCAGGGTGCGTTGCGACGCCGCAGGTCGGACTCGCCGTCCCCCGGCTCGAGGCGCTGCAGGAGGCCGAGATCGAGCGCGACCCAGATCGACCGCGACCACGGGAGGAACACGAGCGGGGTCACCACCATCGCGCCGACGGAGACGACGAGGAGCATCGCAGCCGCCGGTCGGAGGGACCGGGGCGAGGCTACCGGGCGCTCGGCGGCCGTCGCGTCCCGGACCGCGACCACCACCGACCGACCTCCGGACGCGACAGGTCGCGTGACGACCCATCCGACGTGCGCGGACCCCCGTCGGAGGGACGGGGGTCCGGGAGCT
>CAZADJ010000019.1:0-8307 GCA_964483845.1 uncultured Actinomycetota bacterium
CCGGCGACCCCTCGTCCCCCAGACGAGTGCGCTACCTGACTGCGCCACAGCCCGGCGCTCGCCGTTGTCGGCGGCGCGGCGACGGTACCACGCACCCCCTACCGGTCGCCGGAGCGGTCCCGCAGCACGATCGGCGATCCGACGAACCCGTAGCGCTCGCGGAGCCCACGCTCCAGGTAGCGCCCGTAGGCCGGGTCCAGGGGACCGTTGGTGAAGACGAGGAACGTCGGCGGTCCGGTGCGGACCTGGGTCGCGTACTTCAGGCGCAGCGGACGCCGTCCCTTCAGCGTCGGCGGCGGCTGGCGCTCGACGGCCTCACGGAGCCAGGTGTTCAGCTCCCCGGTCGGGATCCGCGTGCGGTAGGCCTCGTGGACCTGCTGGAGCCACGGCACGATCCGACCGACGCCGCGACCGGTCTCGGCCGAGACGTTCACCCGCGGCGCCCACGTCGTGAAGCGCAGCAGCCGGTCGACCTCGCGCTCCAGGTCGTAGCGGCGCTGCTCGTCGACGAGGTCCCACTTGTTCAGTACGAGGATCAGCCCGCACCCGGCGTCGCGCACCATCGCGGCCAACCGCTGGTCCTGCTCGCCGAGCGGTTCGGACGCGTCGATCACGAACAGGGCCAGGTCGGCCGACCCGAGGGCGCGCCGGGTGCGGTCGACGCTGTACAGCTCGGTCTCCTCGCCGTGTCGGTAGCGGCGGCGCAGGCCGGCGGTGTCGACGAAGATCCACGGCTCGCCGTCGAGCTCGACGATCGAGTCGACCGCGTCGCGGGTCGTGTGCGGTACCGGGTGGACGATCGAGCGCTCCTCACCGAGGAGCCGGTTGAACAGGGAGGACTTGCCGACGTTGGGACGTCCGATGACCGCGACCCGCGGCACCTCGTCGGCGTCGGGCTGCTCCTCGACCTCCGGCAGGGCGTCCAGCACGGCGTCCAGGAGGTCGCCGATCCCGCGACCGTGCGCCGCCGAGATCGGGTGCGGGTCGCCGAGGCCGAGGACGTACAGGTCGTGCACGTCGGGTTCCTGCTTCGGCGAGTCGACCTTGTTCGCGGCGAGCAGCACCGGGCGCTCGGCCTTGCGCAGCGAACGGGCGTAGAGCTCGTCGTTCTCCATCGCCCCGACCGTGGCGTCCACGACGAACACGACCAGGTCGGCGGTCGCGACGGCGCGCTCGGCCTGCTCGACGATGCGCGCGGTCATCCCCTCGGCGCTGTGCTCCCACCCGCCGGTGTCGACCACGACGAAGGGTCGGCCGAGCCACGTGGCGACGTGCTCGGTGCGGTCGCGGGTCACCCCGGGCCGCTCCTCGACGATCGCCTCGCGTCTGCCGAGGATGCGGTTGACGAGCGTGGACTTGCCGACGTTCGGCCGCCCGACGATCGCGACCCGAGGCAGCGCACGCCGCACCCGGATGGCGGGATGCTCGGACTCGTCGACGTGGTACGGCGCGACCGGCTCGTCCGGCACGACCTCGTCGATCGGGACGGGGCCGTCGTCCGGCGCGTCCCGGACGACCGGGGGGGCGCGCTCCCCGTCGGGCGCGCCCGACCCGACCTCCGCGGCGTCGTCCGTCTCGCCGCCCTCACCCGGAGGGGGCGTCCCCCACAGGGATCGCGCCAGCTGGCTGATGGCGTCCACGCTCTCCGCGGGGTCGAGGCCGGTCGTGTCCACCTCCCAGGCGTCCTCGGCCCGGGCGAGCGGTGAGATCACCCGGCCGGCGTCCGCGCTGTCGCGCTCCTCGAGCTCCCGCGCCGCTGCGTCCAGATCGTCGCTGCCCTGCTCGGCCGCGCGGCGACGCGCCCGCTCCTCGAGCGACGCGGTGAGGTAGATCTTCAGATCCGCGTCGGGCAGGACCACCGTGCCGATGTCGCGCCCCTCCACCACCCCGCCGCGCTCGACGACGGCGGCGCGCTGCACCGGGATCATCGCGTCGCGCACCGGGCCGTGCGCCGAGAACCGCGACACGGCCCCGGTCACCTCCGGCCCGCGGATCTCCTCCTCGACGTCCTCGCCGTCGAGGAGCGTGCGGCCGTCACGCCGCTCGATGCGCGCCTCCCGCGCGACCCTCGCGCACGCCTGGGCGTCGTCCACGTCGACCCCGCGGCGCAGCGCGGCGAGCGTCGCGGCCCGGTACATCGCACCGGTGTCGACGTGGGGCAGATCGAGTTCGTCGGCGAGGTTGCGGGCGATGGTGGACTTGCCGGCCGCGGACGGCCCGTCGATCGCGACGACGCGCCCACCGGGCACCACGGCCGGCGGATCAGCCTCGCCGTCCCGATCAGCGGGTGAGCCCCCGTCGGCGGAGGTCCCCTCGTCGGTGGGGCTCATCGCTCCACCGACGTCGCGTCGCCGCCCAGACGGGCGAGGTCGTCCAGGAAGCCCGGGTAGGAGGTCGAGACGGCGTCGAACCCGGTGACCTCCACCGGCGCGTCCGCGTACGTCCCGGCGACGGCCGCGGCCATCGCGATGCGGTGGTCGCCCCCCGCGTCGACGCTCCCGCCGCGGAGGCGCTGGCCCCCCGGGACGGCGAACCCGTCGGGGCGTTCCTCCACCTTCGCGCCCAACGCCCCCATCATCCGTCCGACCGCGGCGATGCGATCCGATTCCTTGACGCGCAGCTCGCCGGCATCGCGGACCTCGATGCCGCCGGCGCTGAGCGCGCCGAGCACGGCCAGGAGCGGCAGCTCGTCGATCGCCGCGACCGTCCGCGCTCCCGCGACGACCGCCCGGCCGAGTCCCGCGCTGCGGATGCGCAGCGTCGCGACCGGTTCGCCGCAGCGCTCCACC
The DNA here is from genome assembly GCA_964483845.1 of uncultured Actinomycetota bacterium. GTDB lineage: Bacteria > Actinomycetota > Nitriliruptoria > Nitriliruptorales > JAHWKO01 > CAZADJ01. The sequence goes on from CAZADJ010000019.1 coordinate 2,790, forward strand.
TCGTCAGAGACCTCCAGGTCGGCTCCGAGCTCGCCGAGCACGTCGAGCAGCCCGCACCGCGTCGGGTTCACGCCGACGGCCGGGATGGTGACCTCAGCCTCGCCGTCGTCGCCGACCGCCGCGGCGGCGATCCAGAACGCGGCGCTCGAGACGTCGCCGGGCACGGTGATCGCACGCCCCCGCGGCGTGGCTCGACTGACGCGGACGACCTCGCCGTCCCCGGTCCGCCGCTCGACGTCCACCCCGAGGTGGCCGAGCATGCGCTCCGTGTGGTCGCGGCTGGGGTGCGGGCTCTCCACGACCGTCTCCCCGTCGGCGTGCAGTCCGGCCAGTAGCACGGCCGACTTCACCTGCGCGCTCGCGACGGGGCTCCGGTGGTGGACCCCGCTCAGGACCCCGCCGCGGATCGCCAGCGGGGCCAGCGATCCGTCCCCGCGACCGTCGACGGCCGCGCCCATCGCACGCAAGGGCGCGACGACCCGTCCCATGGGCCGCCGGCGCAGCGATGCGTCGCCGGTGAGCACGGTCAGGGCGTCGAGCCCGGCCGCGACCCCGGCGAGCAGGCGCATCGCGGTCCCCGAGTTCGCGCAGTCGATCACCGTCTCGGGCTCAGCGAGGGGCCCGGCGACCGAACCCTCGAGGTCGCGTCCGCCGCCGGCGAGCTCGACGCTCGCCCCGAGCGACCGCAGCGCCGCCGCCGTCGCGAGGACGTCCCCGCTCGCCACGATCCCCGACACCGCCACCGGACCGTCTGCGAGCGCGCCGAGGATCAGCGCGCGGTGGCTGATCGACTTGTCACCGGGGACGCGCACCTCTCCGCGCAGCCGCGCGGGTGCGACGCGGACGTGGTCGGCCACGGGGCCTCCGTCGACGGGGGTCGGTGGGAGGGTGCCACGGGGCGCTGTCGGGCCGCGAACCGGCGCGGACCGCGCTGGAGCGTCCCGGGTCCGTGCCCGGCCGTGGTGCGACGACCACGCGGGAAGTCGACTTGTCGCTATGTCGTCGATCCCCGCTGCCCGGCGATCACCGGTGCTCGAGGTGGCACGCGTAGCCCCGCGACGTGAGGACCTCGACCGCGTGATCGGCCTGGCGACCCGCTGCGAGCGTCACGACCAGGGCGCCGAGCTCCTCCTGCGCCGCGTGACGCATCGACAGGTCCTCGATGTTGATGCCCGCGCCGCCGAGCGCGGTCGTCACCTCCGCGAGGCTGCCCGGCCGGTCGGCGACCGGGATCACGAGGTCGACGAGGTCGACGGCGACCTCCTTGCTCGGCAGCCGCTCCCGCACCGCCCTCGCCTCGCTCAGCACGTCGCGCACCGCCTCCCACTCGCCCGCCGCGATCCGTCCCCGCAGTTCGTCCAGGACCTCGGCGAAGCTGGCGATCGCCTCGAGCACCGCGCCCCGGTTCTCCCGCAGGATCCCGACCCACAGCTCCGGGTTGCTCCCCGCGACCCGGGCGACGTCGCGGAACGCGGTCCCGGCGAGGGCGAGGACCCCCGGGTCGGACTCGGCCGCGCGACCCGCGCTGCCCACGAGCGCCGACGCCAGCACCTGGGGCAGGTGGCTCACCGTCGCCACGAGCCGGTCGTGCGTGTCGGGGTCGATCACGAGCACTCGGCAGCCGAGCAGACGGAGGAACGAGCTGAGCGCCCGCAGCGCTGCAGGATCGCTCTGCCCCGTCGGGGTGAGCGCGTACGTCGCACCCTGGAAGAGCGTTCCATCTGCGGCTTCCAGTCCTTCCCTCTCGCTCCCGGCCATCGGGTGTCCGCCGATGTACGGGATACGTGCTGGATCGGGAGCTATGTCGCCGTTCGGCCGCGTCGAGCGCTCGATCACGACCGCCTCTACCTCAGGGACAAGTTTAGACTTCGTGCTGCCGACATCGGTGATAACTGGAAGGTGATCCATGCGTTCCGCCAAGCCGGCCACCACGTCCCCGATCGACGCGATCGGGACGGCGACCACCACGAGGTCGCTGCGGGCCGCGAGCGCCGCGGGTTCGGCGACGACCTCCAGGCCGAGCTCCTGTGCACGCTCGCGCACGCTCGCGTCGGCGTCGTGGACGAGCACCCGCTCCACCCCGGGGACCGCGCGGGCCGCCAGGGCGAACGACCCCCCGATCAGGCCGCATCCGATCACGCCGACGTGCGCGAAGGGTGACCGTCGCCCCGCGGCGTCCGCCTCCGGCGTGCTCGTCACGTGGCTGACCTGGGAGAACGCGCTGGTTGCCCGTCTGAGCGCCGTTCGAGGTCGAGCTCATGGTCCGGGTAGCCCCGTCGGGCGGGGTTCGGGCCGATCACGGTCGGGTGCGCGGGGGTGCGGTCATTCGGGGAGGTCCGTGCGCAGTTGACGGGCCTCGTGGAGGTAGACGTGGCGCAGCTCGTCCGGGCTGCGGCGGGTACGCACGTGCAGCAGCACCCGCACGCACCGCTCGATCCCCTCGGTGATGCCGAGCTCCCGCGCGCAGAGCAGGGGGACGAGCTCGATGCCGGCCTCGCGCGCCGCCTCCGCGGGGAACGCGCTGGCGATGTCATCGGTCGCCGTGAAGATGATGCTCACGACGTCGGCCTGCTCGAGGTCGTTGCGCGCGAAGATCGCGCCGAGCAGCTCCTGGGTGCGGGCGATCACCTGGTCCCGGCTGTCGTCGTCGAGGGTCGTCGCCCCCCGGATGGCTCGCAGCTCGACCTCGCTCACGGACCCACTCCAGCCCGTCGACACGCCGCTACATCGCTTTGTCGATACATCGATCCATCGATGTATCGCTTCATCTCTCCGTCTCCTGGTCGTTGCGCGCCCCGAACACGCGGGAACCGCGCTCGGGGCGCTCGGAGGCACCTGTCGCAGCGTAGAGGAGGCCGATCTCGCGCTGCGTGAGCGGCCGCCACCGACCTTGGCGCAGGTCACCGAGTTCCACGCCGCCGTACGCGACGCGCGCCAGGCGCTCGACCGGGAGACCGACCGCGTCGAGCATGCGCCGCACCTCGCGCTTGCGCCCCTCGGTCAGGATGAGCTCGACCATCGCCCGTCCCTTGGCCTCCCCCATCACCCGCACCCGCCGGGCCCGGGCGGTGCCGTCCTCGAGCTCGACCCCGTCCCGCAGCTCCGCGAGCTGGTGACGCCCGGGGGTCCCGACGACCTGCGCCACGTAGAGGCGCTCGACCTCGTAGGACGGGTGGGTCAGCGCGTGGGCGAGCCCGCCGTCGTTGGTGAGCAGCAGCAGTCCCTCGGTGTCCATGTCGAGGCGCCCGACGGGGAAGATCCGCTGGCCGACGTCGACCAGGTCGAACACCGTCGGTCGTCCCTCCGGGTCGTCGGCGGTCGTCACGTACCCGCGGGGCTTGTTCAGCACGAGGTGGACGAGCTCGGGGTTGACGTTCACCCGCTCGCCGTCGACACGCACGTCCGCCGCGGACGGGTCGACGCGCTGCCCGACCTCGGCGACCTCGCCGTCGACGGTCACGCGGCCCTGGGCGATCAGCTCGTCGCAGGCCCGGCGGGAGCCGATCCCGGCTGCCGCGAGCACCTTCTGGAGGCGCTCCCCCTCACCACCGGCGGTCACGAGGGGTCCGGATCGTCCCCGTCGGACCCCTCGACCGCGTCGTCGTCGGCCCCGTCCTCCCCGTCTTCGTCGGAGGTCTCCTCGACCGCCCGCATCGCCTCGTCGAGCACCGTCATCGCGTTGCGCGCGGCGGCCTCGAGCTCGTCGGTGAGCCCGTCCATCTCCTCCTCGCGCTCGCGGCGCGTGTCCTCGCCGTCGCGCGGCGGGTGGCCGGTGGGGACGGCGGGCCCCGAGGCCCGGTCGTCGTCGGGGGCGTCTGGATCCCAGCGGGCCCGTCCGGTCGCCGGCAACGGCAGGCCGGCGCGGACGCGATCGCGCGCGGCCCGCAGGTCGCGGGCGGCCGGCTCGTCGGGAGCCGGGCCGTCGGCGAGCTGCTCGGCCACCGGTGGCAGGTCATCGAGGTCGTCGAGCCCCAGCTTCTCGAGGAAGAGCGGTGTCGTGCCGTACAGGATCGCCTGGCCGGGGCCGGGATCGCGGTCGACCTCGACGACGAGCCCCCGGGCGATGAGCGTGCGCAGCGCCGCGTCGGCGTTGACCCCGCGGATGTCGCTCACCTCGTGACGGGAGATGGGCTGCTTGTAGGCGACGACCGAGAGGGTCTCCAGCCCCGCCTGGGACAGCCGCCCGGAGCGGCCGGTCAGCACCCACCGCTCGACGTACTCGGCGGCGTCCGGAGCCGTGTAGAGCCGCCAGCCGCCGGCGACCTGCCGCAGGACGAACCCACGCTGCTCGCGCTCGAGCTCGTCCCCGAGCTCGTCGAGCATCGCGCGGACCTCCTCCCGGCTGACCTCCAGCACCTGGCAGAGCGTCGACAGGTCCACGGGCTCCTCGACGACGAAGAGGATCGCCTCGAGTGCCTGGCGCACGGTCGCGTCACTCATCGGGCCACCGTGCCGACGTCGATCGTGTGGTCGCTGCGCACGACGTCGCTGCGGGTCTCACCGTCGGTCGCGTCGCGGTCCACCTCGACCGGTTCGCCGTCGGAGTCGGCTCGTCGGGCAGCCGGCCCGGCGTCGTGGTCGAGCCCATCCAGGCCCGCCCCGCCCTCGAGCCGTCGGATGCGCAGGTCCCCGCGCAGGTCGGGCTGGTCCAGGTCGACGTGGCCGAGCTTGAACAGCTCGAGCAGCGCGAGGAAGTGCACCACGCGCTCAGCGCGCCCGAGGCCGGCGACGAGGCGACGGTACGACCGGGTCTCGCCGGGCCGCGGGACCCGGGCGAGGACGCGTTCGGCGGCGTCCCGCACGGACAGCAGCTCGCGGTGGATGTGACCGGTGTCGACGTGCGCCTCCGGTCGCGGCGCCAGGGCGATGGCGGCGATGCCGGCCAGGGTGGACGCGTCGATGTCGAGGTCGACGTCGGGGGCCAGCCCCTGGAAGCGCGGCTCGAGCGCGACCTCCCTCCCGAAGTACCCGGCGTTGTCGTCCCACAGCGACCCGAAGTGCTCGGCGACGTCCCGGTAGGCGCGGTACTCGAGCAGCCGTGCGTACAGGACGTCGCGGGCGTCGGCCAGGAGATCCTCGAGCTCTCCGTCGTCGTCGGTCGGCAGCAGCCGCGCCGCCTTCAGCTCGATCAACGTCGCGGCGACGACGAGGAAGTGGGTCGCGGTGTCGAGGTCGAGTGCACCGAGCCCCTCGGGATGGTCGGGGTCGTCGAGGCGCAGGTGAGCCAGGAAGTCGCCGGTGATGTCCGCGAGGTCGACCTCGGACACGTCGAGCCTGCGCTCCGAGATCAGCTGCAGCAGCAGATCGAACGGCCCCTCGAAGACGTCCAGGCGGACGCGGTAGGCGCCGTCCTCGCCGGGGCGCTCCCGGCGACCGTCCCCGGTCGCCTCTCGGCCGTCGGTGGCCGCCGTCGGGCGGTCCCCGTCGGGCATGCTCGACCTTCCCTCGCGCTCGGAGGTACCGCGCCGGAGGGTAGTGCGCACCGTCTGCCACGAGCGAACACCGTCCGCGCCGGCCG
>CAZADJ010000019.1:8407-23812 GCA_964483845.1 uncultured Actinomycetota bacterium
CGGCCCGGGGCGACGGCCCCAACTGCGTCGCCCCGACGCCGCCGGCCAGGCACGTCCGTCCCGGCCGCGCCCTCATCCCGTCCGGAACCGCACCCCCGCCGGACCCTGCCCACACGCCACCGGCCGAGCCTCTGCGAGCCCGCGAGACACCGATCGCCGTGGTCCTCTGATGATCCTCCTTGTACTCCATCAGTCGATAGAACGATCTATCGATACATCGCTGTAGAGCTCCATCGGTTCATCGATCCATCTATAGGTCGAGAAGTCGGCGGACGTCACGGGTGGCGCCGCTCCCCACCTGGCCCGCGACCGTCGCTGCGAGCCGGGCTCGCACGGGCGCTGCGATCCGGCGGCCCGCCGTGCCCGCCCGGCGCCGGCCACTGCGAGCACCGACGGTGCCCGCCCTGACACGGGACGGGTCGACGCACCGGGGCTGGTCGCCGACGCAGAAGGGGGTCCCCCGCCTGATGCCCAGGCTCCCCAGCGGGGGACCGACCACCCGCACCCCCCACGATCCCTGGGGTCCGATCGGCCAGCTCGGGCCCGGCGAGGACGGGCCGATCCCGGCTCCGGGCGGCGACCGGCCCGGTACCCGTCTCACGACCGCATACCTCACCATCCGCACCGACGCTCGCGTCGCTCAGAGGAGCTCTCAGTGCGTTCTGCCTGGTCGGTGGCGCGACCGGGCGGCCGTCGGGCGCCGAGGGCGTGGGCCGGCCGCGTCCGGCTCGCCCCGTCGCGCCCTACGACCCATCCGAGGCGGCGGTCGCCGGCTCGACGCGATCGACGACCAGCGGGGGCGGATCCATCGGCTCCGAGCCGACCACGATCAGCTCGTCGAGCCGCTGCGCCGCCCGGTCCGCGTCTTCGATGCTACGTGCGTGGACCCTGGCGGCTGCGGCTCCTGGGCCGACGTCGTCGCCGATCCCGACCAGGACCTCCAGGCCCACCGCGGCGTCCGCCGCCCCGACCGCCGCGCCGGTGCCGAGGTCGTGCGCCAGCTCACCGATCCCCCGCGCATCGATCGCCTGCACCGTGCCTGGTGGTGGCTCCCAGGTGCGCACGTGCGGCGCGCGGTCGACCACCTCTCTGGGAGTTTCTGCCACCGCCGGATCCCCGCCCTGCGCCGCGACGAACTCCCTGAACCTTTCCAGTGCCGCCCCTGACCCGAGTGCTGCCGCCGCGTCGCGCTGCGCGTCGTCCACGCCGCGGCCCGCCAGGCGGAGCGCGGCCGCCGACAGGGCCACGCTGAGCTCGCCCAACCGCCCCCGTGCGCGCCCGCGCAGCACGTCCACCGCCGCGCACACCTCCAGGGCGTTGCCGACCGCCGGCCCGAGCGGCTGGGACATGTCGGTGATGAGGGCGCCGACCGCCCGTCGCGCGTCGGCACCGATCTCGACGCACAGGTGGGCGAGCTCGCGGCTGCGATCGGGATCGGTCAGGAACGCCCCGCCCCCGGTCTTGACGTCGAGCACCACGGTGCTCGCTCCCCCGGCGAGCTTCTTGCTCATCACGCTCGCCGCGATCAGCGCGACGTCGTCCACGGTCGCGGTCTCGTTGCGCAGCGCGTACAGCGTCGCGTCGGCTGGCGCGAGGTCCCTGGTGGCGGAGGCCACCGCCAGACCGATGCGCTCCACCTGTGCCCGGATCGTCCGGGCGTCGAGGTCGTGGCGCATCCCGGGGATCGCTTCCAGCTTGTCGATGGTCCCGCCGGTGTGGCCCAGCGCCCGCCCCGACAGCTTCGCCACCCCGAGGCCGCACGCGGCGAGGATCGGGCCGACCACGAGGGTCGTCGTGTCACCGACCCCGCCGGTCGAGTGCTTGTCGACGGTCGGCACCGTCAGCCCCGACAGGTCCAGCACCGTCCCGGAGGCGACCAGCGCGTGGGTGAGCGCGACAGCCTCCGCGCGGGAGAACCCGTTCACCACCCCGGCCATGAGCAGGGCCGCCAGCTGTGCGCGATCCGTGCGCTGGAGGTCGGCGATCAGCCCATCGATCTCCCCTGCCCCGAGCTCACCACCAGCGCGCTTCGTGCGGATCAGCCCACGGATGTCCCGGCGATCGCCGATAGAGCGATCTGTCGACATGTCTCCTCATCGCTCTGTCGATCGGACGTCGCATCCGCGTCCCGGGGCGAGGGCCTGCTTACGCCGTCTCTTCGACGGATCGGCCCGTCATCAGCTCAGTCGCCGCACGATCCTGGCGTCGGGACCCGCGTCGTGGAGGTCCAGGAGGAGGTCCGCGATCGCTTCGCGCACGAGCCGGCCGCGGTCCACCTTGATGCCGAACTCGGCCTGGAGTCGGAGACGGGCCTGCTCGAGGTGGAGCAGCTCCTCCTCGGTGAGGTAGACGGTGATCTTCTCGTCGTGCGAGGTCCGCCCGCTCGCCTTCGCGGAGGCCGCGGCGCCGGCATCGCCCTCGTCGGGGGTGTCCTCGGGCTCGCTCTTCGCCGACTCGCGACCGTGCAGCGGGGTGACCCGCTCGCCGGTCGGCCGGAAGAGCTCGTCAGCTCCGGGCAGGCTGGCTCGTCTGTTCACGTTGCAGCACCTCTCTCGCCAACTCTCGGTACGCCACGGTGCCCTTCGATTCGGGGGAGTACGTCAGGATCGACTCACCCGCGACCGGCGCCTCGGCGAAACGGATCGTTCGGTTGATGGTCGTCTTGAACACCAGGTCGCCGAACGCCTCGTGCACCCGGTCCAGCACCTCCCTGGCGTGGATCGTGCGCGTGTCGACCATGGTGGCAAGGATCCCCTTGACCTCAAGTTCAGTGTTGAGTCTGCCCTGCACCTTCCGGATCGTCTCCATCAGCAGGCCCATCCCCCGGAGCGCGAAGTACTCGCACTCGAGCGGGATGATGACCCCGTCGGCGGCCGTCAGCCCGTTCACGGTGAGGAGCCCGAGGCTCGGCGGGCAGTCGATGAGGATGAAGTCGTAGCGGTAGCGGACCCGCTCGAGGACCCGACGGAGGCTCTGCTCGCGCGCGACCTCCTGCACGAGGCTGAGCTCGGCACCGGCGAGGTCGATGTTGGCGGGCAGGAGGTGGACCCCCTCGATCCCGGTCTCGATGATCGCCTCGTCCGGCGAGTCCTCCTCGCCCATCAGCAGGTTGTAGACCGTGACCTCGAGGGTGTGTGGCTCTGAGGCCAGCCCGACACCGAGCGACCCCTGCGGATCCATGTCCACCAACAGCACCCGGTGGTCGAGCTCCGCCAACGCGGCACCGAGGTTGATCACGGTCGTGGTCTTGCCGACCCCGCCCTTCTGGTTCGCGAAGGCGATGACGCGAGCCGGTGGCCGCACCGCGGGCCCGCGGGGCGCAGCCGGCGCCCAGCGCCCGGCCCGCTCGCCGCCGAGCGGGCCCGACGGGGGATCATCGCTCCCTGCGCGTCCCTCGGCGAGGTCCCTGCGGCCCGGCTCCTGGCCCCCGGGGCGTCGCGCAGGCTCCTCCGGGCCCGTCCCCGTCCTCCGCGGCGGACTCGGATCACCCGGTCCCGGCAACCCCTCCGGCAGCGGCTCCCGCCGCCGGCCAGCGTCGTCCTTGCTCCCGCCCTCGTCCACGCTGACCTCCGTCCCCGACGGGTAGCCCCATCGATGAAGCTCCAGATCGATGTGTCGACATATCGCTTGTCGACACATCCACTTCTCGACCTGTCAGTGGAACCTAGCCCTCCCACCGGGCGACCTCAAGGGGTGATCAGCCATCTCCCACTCCCGCACCCCGACCAGCCCCGGCCACGTACTCGATCCGTGGCGGGTCACGCCACACCCCCGCCCTGGTCGCCGGCTCCGGAGGCACCGGCTCCCGCCGCGCACCCGAGCGTGTCGTGCGCCGCCGAGCGGGTCGGCGCCGGACCGTCGACCCTGCGGTCCTCCGCTGTCCGCAGCGACGGACCGGCCATGGGACGGTCACACGGCGCTCACCCACGAGGGTCACAGGTGTGGCTCACACCGCCCGAGGTCACCCGTGAGCCGAGTTTTCCACAGGTGTTTCCACATCGGTGGAAAGGTCATGGGGATGTCCGTTTCGTGACGCGAGCTAATGTTGTACTTTAGGGAGTCTTTAGGGAATATTATCCATAGCCTACATCCACTACATCACGTGGTCGTCAGCCTTGGGCGTGACCCCCCGCAGGTAACGCTCAGAGTGCTCCTCGCGGTCGCAGTGCTGCACCCCATGCTCGGCTATCCTCGCCCGTCCCAGGCGCCGTCCACGCTCGTCGCCCGGTTCCGGCCCGTCCTCCACGCACCCACCCACCGGGACGACCCCACCCCACTCCCCCGGGCGTCTCGGCGCGACCCGATCACCGTCGACACACGCACAGTCCGGGGCCCGCCCCACGACCGCCACCGGCCACCCGCCGGTCCCGTCTCTTGACCCGGTGATGCCGGTGATGCGCCCCCACTTCCCTACCGCTCGGGTGGGCGCCGGCGTCAGCTCGGCTGGCTGCCATCAGGTGCAACCACCACCGACCCCGGAGCAGGAGTGTCGATACGTCGACATCGATCTATCGACTTATCGATCGGTCGACGCGATGCGGGAGGTCCCGGGGCGGCGTCGAGCTCGCGGCACTGCGTCGCGTTCAGTCGAGCTCCCTGGCGAACGACGCGCCTGGAGTCGCCGGCTCGCCCGTGAGGCCGAACAGCTCGAGGATCGTCGCCGCCACGTCGACCATCTCCCGCACCCCGAGGTCCGCACCACCGCTGAGACCCGGCCCCCAGCTGACCAGTGGCACCCGCTCACGCGTGTGGTCCGTGGAGGTCGTGATGGTCGGATCCGTACCGTGGTCAGCGGTCACCATCAGGCGGTCCGCCCCCTGGAGTGCGGGCACCACCACCTCGCCCAGCCCCCTGTCGATCCGCTCGAGGGCCGCCGCGTACCCCTCCGGGTCGTTGCGATGGCCGTAGCGCTGGTCGAGATCGACCAGGTTCGCGAGCACGAGGGCCGGCCCGGGCTCCTCGAGGAAGGCAGCGATCGCCGCCAAGGCGTCCGCGTCGGTCCCGGTGTGCGCCGACCGGGACACACCGCGCCGGTCGAAGAGGTCCTCGATCTTGCCGACGCCCTTCACCGGGATCCCGGCCCCGTGCACGATGTCGCACGCGGTGCGACCCGGTGGTGCGACCGCGAAGTCCCGGCGCTCCGCGGTGCGCTCGAAGCTCCCCGGCGGACCGGTGAACGGGCGGGCGATGACCCGTCCGACGCGGTGTCGTCCGGTCAGCAGCGCCCGTGCGGTGCGGCACCAGTCGTACAGCTGCGTCAGCGGCACGACGTCCAGGTGCGCGGCGACCTGGAACACGGAGTCGCCGGACGTGTAGACGATCGGCCGGGCCGTGGCGAGGTGCTGCTCACCGAGCTCCTCGATGATCACCGTCCCCGACGCCGGCCGGTTGCCGAGCACGGTCCGTCCGATGGCCGACTCGAAGGCATCGATGACCTCGCGCGGGAAGCCCTCCGGGTACAGGGGGAACGGATCCGTGGTGCGACAGCCCATCAGCTCCCAGTGCCCCGTGGTCGAGTCCTTCCCGGCACCCCGCGGCGCGAGCCGCGCGACGACCCCCTCGGGTGGGTCGGCCGGCTCGACACCACGCACCGAGGTACATCGGCCGAGACCCCACGCCCCGAGCACCGGCAGGTCCAGTCCCCCGACCGCACCGGCGACGTGTCCGAGGGTGTCGGCGTCCGCGTCCCCGTACGCCTCGGCGTCGCCAGCAGCACCGACCCCGAGCGAGTCGCAGACCACCACGACGACCCGTCGGTCGTCGGCGGCCTCCGGAGGTGCCCGCGGCGGCTCAGCCAGGAGGCGGGGCTCGACGCTCACCGCGTTCGCATCCCCTGATCAGCCGAGCTTCGAGGCGCAGTCGACGCAGCGGATCGAGAGCGGGCGCACCTCCAGGCGCGCCGGGTTGATCTCCCCCCCGCAGTCGACGCAGACGCCGTAGGTGCCGTCGTCCATGCGCTCGAGCGCCTCGTCGACCTGCTGCAGGCGCGTGCGGGCCTGATCGATCTGGGCGAGGGCCTCGTTGCGCTGTTCGGTCACCTGCCCGGAGTCCGCGAACCCCTCCTCGCTCCCACCGAGGTCCCGGACGGACTCCCCGTAGGGGTCGGCGCCGAACTCCTCGAGCTGCGCGAGCTGCTGCTCACGCTCGTGCTCGAGCTGGGCGCGGAGCTCCTCGAGCTTGTCCTGGTCCATCTCGTCCTCCGGTCCTCGTCGGCTGCGCGCGCCGATGTGCGCGGGCGCAGCATCTCGTCCGTCTCATCAGGCTCGTTGTGCGCGCGGGTGCGCCTGGTCGAACACCTTCCGCAGACGCGCCCGGCTCACGGACGTGTACACCTGCGTCGTGCTCACGTCCGAGTGTCCGAGCAGCTCCTGCACCACCCGGACGTCCGCGCCCCCGTTGAGCAGGTGGGTCGCGAACGAGTGTCTCAAGGTGTGGGGTGAGACCGAGTCGTGCAACCCGGCCACGTCGGCGTACCCCTTCACGATCTTCCACACGCCCTGCCGTGTCAGGCGGCCGCCGCGGCGGTTCACGAACATCGCCGGCGTGGTCGGCTGCAGCGCGGGGCGGCCCCGCACGAGCCACGCGTCCAGGGCACGTGCAGCGGCCACCCCGAAGGGTACGACACGCATCTTCGAGCCCTTGCCGGTCACCGTGACCGACCGGTCGACCCGATCGGCGTCATCCACGTCGAGGCCGACCAGCTCGCTGATGCGCAGTCCGGATGCGTACAGCAGCTCGAGCATCGCACGGTCGCGCAGGTCGCCCGGTTCGTCGCCGGTGACGGCGGCGAGCAGGGACTCGACCTTGGCCTCGCTCAGCGCCTTGGGTAGCGGCCGGGGCGTCGACGGGGTCTCCACGTCGGCGGCGATGTCCCGCGGTGCCCGGCCCTCGCGGGCCAGGAAGCGGTGCAGGCCGCGCACCGCGACGACCGCACGGGCGACGGAGCTCGCCGCGTACGGCGCGCCCGTCGCCGAGTCCTGTTCACGCATCCACGCGACGAAGCCCTCGACGTCGCTGGTCGTGGCCGACAACGGCCCGTCGAGCCCGGCCTCCTCCAGGTAGCGCGTGTACAGCTCCAGGTCCCGCCGGTACGCAGCGACCGTGTTGTCCGACAGCCCGCGCTCCACCCGCAGGTGGTCGAGGAACGCACGCGCCACCGACGTGCGCACCGGTGCGGCGTCGGCTGGCATCGCACCCTCCTGGATCGTCCCGTGTCGCGCGTCGCCTCAGGTCGGGAGCCCGAGCACCTCCGCGACCGGTCGGTGCTCGAGGTCGTGTGCCTCGGCGACGCCGGGGTTGGTCACCGCACCGTCGGCGACGTTCACGCCGCGGCGCAGCCCCGGATCGGCTGCCAGAGCCTCGTCGACCCCGTCGGCGAGCCGGACCGCGTAGGGCACCGTGACGTTGGTCAGAGCGTACGTCGAGGTGTGTGGAACCGCCCCGGGCATGTTGCCCACAGCGTAGTGCACGACCCCGTGTTTGACATAAGTAGGGTCGCTGTGGGTGGTCATCTCGCTCGTCGCGACGCACCCGCCCTGGTCGATCGAGATGTCCACGATCACGGCGCCCTCCCGCATCGTGCGCACCATCTCCTCGCTCACGACCGTCGGCGCGCGCGCACCGGGGATCAGCACCGCGCCGATCAGCAGGTCGACCTGCGGGACGATGTCCTCGATGGTGAGCTGGTTGGACATCAGCGTCGATATCCGCCCCTTGTGGATGGAGTCGATGAAGCGCAGCTTGCCGACGTCGATGTCCAGCACGGTGACGCGCGCCTCCATCCCGGAGGCCAGCCACGCGGCGTTGCGCCCCGACGTCCCGGCGCCGACCACCAGCACGTGCGCCGGCGACACGCCGGACACGCCGCCGAGGAGCAGCCCGCGACCGCCGCGCTCCCGCTCGAGGCAGGCGGCCCCGACCTGCGGCGCCATCCGCCCGGCCACCTCGGACATCGGAGCGAGCAGCACCAGATCCCGTGCCCGGTCCTCCACCGTCTCGTACGCGATGGCGAGCGTCCCCGCGTCCACCAGCGCCGTGGTCAGCTCCCGGCTCGCCGCGAGGTGCAGGTACGTGAACAGGACGAGGTCATCACGCAGGTGCGGGTACTCCTGCGCGACCGGCTCCTTCACCTTGAGGACGAGCTCCGATCCGCCCCAGACCTCTGCCGCCTCGGGGACGACGGTCGCGCCCGCACGCTTGAAGTCGGTGTCGGCGATCGAGGAACCGAGTCCCGCACCTGCCTCGACCAGCACCTCGTGGCCGGCGATGGTGAGCTCGCGCACGCCGGCGGGGGTGGCCGCGACGCGGTACTCGTTGTCCTTGATCTCGCGCGGCACACCGACCCGCAAGCAGCCACCTCCATCCGACTCGGACCCCAGCCTAGGTCAGGTCCGGGACGAGGCGATGAGCAGTCCGATCACGGTCTTGGCGTCGACGATCGTGCCGTCGTGGACCGCCGCGACGGCCGCGTCCAGGGGCATGCGCACGAGCTCGAGGTCGGCCTCCTCGTCGGTCGCCTCGAAGCCCTCGGGGGGCCCCGAAACGTCGACGCCGCCGGCGAGGAACACGGTCGTCGACTCGTCGGACCACCCGGCCGAGTTGCGGAACGTGAGGAGGCGCTCCCACGTCCGCGCCGACAGGCCGGCCTCCTCGCTGAGCTCGCGCTGCGCGGCCTCGAGCTCGCCCTCACCCTCCCGGTCGAGCTTGCCCGCCGGGATCTCGAGCTGGTAGGAGCCGAAGGGCTGGCGGTAGTGGCGCAGCAGCAGCACCTGTCCCTCGTCGTCGATCACGACCATCGCCACCGCGTCGGGGTGTTCGACGACCTCGCGCTCCATGATCTCGCCGGACGGGCTCCGCACCCGGTCCAGGCGCAGCCGTGACAGCGGCCCCGCACAGATGACCTCCCCCGACAGGGTCTCGTACCAGCCCGGCTCCCCGGACCCGTCCTGCTCGCTCACAGGTCGACCTCGATCGCCTGCTCCAGCTCGCCGACCGTCGGTTCGTCCAGCTCGACCGGCAGCTGACCGCGGGTCTCGCGCATGCGCTGGATCGCCGCGCCGACGAACCCGCGGAACAGCGGATGTGGCCGGTTCGGCCGGGACTTCAGCTCCGGGTGGGCCTGCGTCGCGACGTACCACGGGTGGCCGGGGAGCTCGATGTACTCCGCGAGTCGGTCGTCGGGCGACACCCCGGAGAACACGAGCCCGGCCTCCTCCAACGCGGGACGGAAGCGGTTGGAGACCTCGAAGCGGTGCCGGTGGCGCTCGTAGACGACCGGCTCGCCGTACGCCGCGCGGATGCGCGTCCCCTCGGCGAGCTTCGCCGGGTAGGCCCCGAGGCGCATCGTCCCACCCTTCTCGGTGACGTCGCGCTGGTCGGCCATGAGGTCGATCACCGCCTCGGGGGTGTTCGGCTCGAACTCGCTCGAGTGGGCGAACTCCATGCCCGCGACGTTGCGCGCGTACTCGATGACCGCGACCTGCAGGCCGAGGCACAGCCCGAGGAACGGCACCTCGTGCACCCGGGCGTGTTCGACCGCCGCGATCTTGCCCTCGACGCCGCGCACACCGAACCCGCCCGGTACGAGCACACCGTGGCACTCCGCGAGGCGACGCTGTGCGTCGTCGTCGAGCAGCTCGTCGGAGGAGATCCAGCGGATGTCGACGGTCACACCGTGGGCGATGCCGGCGTGGCGCAGCGCCTCGGCGACCGACAGGTACGCGTCGGGGAGGTCGACGTACTTGCCGACGATCCCGATGGTGACCGTCTCGCGGGCCGCGCGGATCCGGTCGACCATCGCCCGCCACTCCACGAGGTCGGGCTCCGCGAGCGGGAGTCCGAGGCGGCGGCACACCACGGAGTCGAGCCCCTCGTCGAGCAGCATGAGCGGTACCTCGTACAGCGACTCGCGGTCCTCGGCCGAGATGACCGCCTCGATGTCGACGTCGCAGAGCAGCGCGATCTTCCGCTTCAGATCCGGTGCGAGCGGCCGGTCCGAGCGGCACACCAGCACGTCCGGCTGGATACCGATCGAGCGGATCTCGCGGACCGAGTGCTGCATCGGCTTGGTCTTCAGCTCGCCGGACGCCGCGATGTAGGGCACGAGGGCGACGTGCACGTAGCAGATGTTGCCGCGGCCCACGTCGTGGCGCAGCTGACGGATCGCCTCCAGGTAGGGCAGCCCCTCGATGTCGCCGACGGTGCCGCCCACCTCGGTGATGACGACGTCGACGTCCTCCGCGAGCGCCTGGATCCGGTCCTTGATCTCGTTGGTGATGTGGGGGATGACCTGCACGGTCTTGCCCAGGTAGTCCCCGCGCCGTTCCTTGTCGATCACCGACGACCAGATCTGACCGGAGGTGACCGACGAGCCGCGTGACAGGTTCTCGTCGATGAAGCGCTCGTAGTGGCCCAGGTCGAGGTCGGTCTCGCCCCCGTCCTCGGTCACGAACACCTCGCCGTGCTCGAACGGGTTCATCGTCCCCGGGTCGACGTTCAGGTACGGGTCGAGCTTCTGGAGCGTCACCCGGTACCCGCGGGCCTTCAGGAGCCGGCCGAGCGACGCGGCCGTGATGCCCTTGCCGAGCGCAGACGAGACACCCCCGGTGACGAAGACGTGCTTCGGGCGGTGCGGCTCGTCACGCTGGCCGTGGGCCGCGGCCTCCGCGGGGTCGTCCGCCGGTCGTGCCCGGACCCCGCCAGGTGGGTCGGGAGCCGCGAACGCAGCCCGACGATCGGGGGACGGTCGCCGACTGGTGTCACCCGATCGGCCCGTCGATCCCTCGGCTGCTCGGTCGCCTGGTCGGTCGGGTGGATCGTGCGGGCGCTCGTCCGGGCGGGTTGACACGTCGCGGCCTCCTTCGGGGCCGCTCGTCCCGCGGCCCACGTCACGGTATCGGCGGGTCCACCGCGGTTCAACGAACCGGCCCGCCGGTCACCCCTCGCCGGGCTCGCGCGCCTTCACCTCGATGTGGATGTGGGGTCCGGGCGGGGCGTCGACCACACGGTCGACCTGCGACGCGAAGGAGAAGTGGGTCGAGCGCGCCGCGAGCACCGTCTGGCCGGCGCTCACCTCGTCGCCGACCTCGACCCGCAACCCACCGACGTGGATGATCACGACCCGCAGGTCGGGCCTCCCGTGCGGCTCGATCTCCACGCGGGAGTCACGGTGGCGCCCGTAGAGCAGGTACTCCTCGGTGTGGGTCACGACGCCGCTCACCACGCTCGTCACCGCGACGTCGGGCTCGAGCGCGATATCGACGGCGGAGGTCGCCGAGGTCGGACGGCCCCGCGAGGACATCACCACGTAGTCGGGCCCCTCACGCGCGGACGGCGGGTCGAACTTCGTCGTGTTGCGGTTCGCCGCCACGGTCCCGACCGGGCTGAGCCCGAGCGCGTCGTCGTAGGCCGCCTCGTGGTAGGCGACGGCCCGGACACCGTCGGACGGGAGGACGAGCTCCACCCCGTCGTGTTCGGCGAAGGTCGGTGGGATGACGACCGGTTCGGGCTCCTCGACGCTCCCCTCCAGCTCGTCCGCCGCCCGCATCGCGGCGAGCCGCGCACCGATCGGCGGCAACGCGAGCTCAGGAGCGACGGTCCCGGCATCGGAGACCGACGAGGGGCTGAGCGCGACCGGGCCCCCCAGCACGGCCGCGACCCCGATCACCGCCCCGAGGCGACGCAGCGCGCGACCGCGCGTCGCCGCGCGGTGCGTCCGCCGGGCCGCTCCCTCGCGCTCAGCGAGCGCCCGCACGGGATCCGGTCCCTGCTCGTCGCTCACCGCCCCTCCTCCACAGCCTCCGCGACCTTAGCGGGCGGCCGGTTCGGAGCTCACGGAGCCGACACGGGTCGCGGCCTCCTCCAGGAGCTGCCGCGCGTGCGCCAGTGCGACCTCCCGGTCGGTGCGCCCCGACAGCATCCGGGCGAGCTCCTCCGCGCGGGCGTCGTCGTCGACCCGCCGCACCGACGTCAGGGTGCGCCCGTCACGCACCCCCTTCTCCACGACGTGGTGCACGTCCGCGAACGCGGCGATCTGTGGCAGGTGGGTGACGCACAGCACCTGTCGCGGCGATCCCCCACCCGTCGCCAGCCGGGCCAGCTTCTCGCCGACCGACATCGCGGCTGCCCCGCCGATCCCGGCGTCCACCTCGTCGAACACCAGGACGCGTGCCTCCTCCGCGTCGGCGAGCACCACCTCGACGGCGAGGGCGACCCTCGAGCGCTCGCCGCCCGACGCCGCCTCCGCCAGCCCCCTGGCGGGCTCGCCGGGGTTCGGTGCGAGCTGGTAGGTCACCCGGTCGGCGCCGTCACGGCCGGGCTCGCCGGTCGCCTCGACCTCGACCGCGAAGCGCGCATCCGGCATGGCCAGCTCGGCCAGGTGGCGGTGCACGGCCTCGGCCATCCGCTCGCCGGCGGCGACCCGGCTGTCGTGCAGCTCGTCCGCGAGCTCCGCGAGCTCCCCGCCCAGCGCCTCGACCTCCTCGGACAGATCCTCGAGCGCTCCCTCCTCGGCGGTCAGCTCCTCGAGCCGCGCGCGGGCCTGCTCCGCGTACTCCAGGATCTCGGTGATGTCGGCCCCGTACTTCCGCGACAGCTCGGCGATGGTCCGCCGCCGCGCGCGGAGCCGCTCGAGCTCCGACGGGTCCACCTCCACCGTCTCCGCGTAGCGGCGCAGCGTGGCGCGCAGGTCCTGGGTCTCGGCGGCCAGGCCCTCGGCGCGCTCGAGCAGCTCGGCGAGCTCCGGGTCGTGGTCCGCGGCCCGGCGTAGCGCGGAGACCGCCACGCCCAGGGGCCCCGCGGCCCCCTGCTCCTCGAGGGCCCCGGCCGCTTCCATCGCGGCCGCCACCAGCTGCTCGGCGTTCTCCATGCGCCCGAGGAGCTCCTCGAGGCGACCGTCCTCCTCGGGATCGAGGCCGGCGGCGTCGATCTCGCGGACCTCCCGGCTGATGCGGTCGACCTCCCGGGCCCGCTCCCGGGCGTCCCGTCGGATCCGGTCGAGGCGCTCGCGCGCCTCGGTCCAGCGCTCGAACCGACCGCGGTAGTCGGACAGCAGCGCCGCGTGCTCGTCCCCCGCGTACCGATCCAGCAACGCCCGCTGCACCTCCGGGCGGGCGAGGCGGACGTGCTCACCCTGCGCGTGGACCTCCACCCACCGTCCAAGCGTCTCGTTCAGGGTCGTGACCGTGGCCAGCCGGCCACCGATCCGCGCACGGCTCCGTGCACCGTCCTGGTCCGGTGCGGCGATCTCCCTCGAGACGACCAGCTCGTCGCCCTCCCCGACCCACCCCTCGTCGACCAGAGCCACCGGAACCGGCGCGATCCGGGCCTCGACGAGGGCGTTGTCGACCCCGGCACGCACGAGGCCAGCGTCCGCACGTGCCCCCAGGAGGAGCTGCAGCGCGGTGATGAGCATGGTCTTCCCGGCGCCGGTCTCCCCGGTGACGACCGTGAACCCGGGGGCGAGCGCGAGGCTCGCCTCGTCGATCACCCCGATCCCGCGGATCTGCAGCTCGTCCAGCATCAGGTCCGTGTCCCGTCTCGCTGCCGCTGTCGCTGCCTGAACGACGTCTCCCGTCGGTCTACCGCGGTCGCTGACTGCGCGACCCCTGCCGTGCCACCACCGTCGTCCCCGCTCACCGCAGTCCGAACTTCGCCCGTACCCGGCCGAAGAAGTCCGGGGAGCGCACGTGTGCGAGGCGGACGGGGTCGCCGCCGCCCAGCACGAAGACGGAGCCACCGGCCGGGACGGTCACCGGTCCCCGCCCGTCGCACGACATCACCGCCGCCTCCTGTCCCTCGAGCACCTCGATGCGCACCTCCTCGTCCTGACGCACGACGAGGCTGCGCCCGAAGATCGAGTGCGGTGCCACCGGCGTGACGACCGTGCCCTCCAGCTGCGGGGAGAGGATCGGGCCGCCGGCGGAGAACGCGTAGGCCGTGGAGCCGGTCGGTGATGCGACCACCACCGCGTCGGCTGGCACGTGTGCGAACAGGGACCCGCCGACGTGCAGCGTCATCAGCAGGAGGCGCTGGCGCGCCGTCTTCTCCACCGACACCTCGTTCAGCGCCCAGTCCTCGATCAGCACCTCGCCGTCGGTCCCCTCCGCCCGGACCTGGAGGGTGGCCCGCTCCTCGACCAGCAGGTCCCCGGCGACGATCGCGTCGAGCACGTCGGACAGGTCGTCGCGCTCCACCTCGGTGAGGAACCCCAGACGGCCGAGGTTCAGGCCGAGGACGGGCACTCCGGCGTCCCGGCACAGGTACGCGGCGCGCAGCAACGTGCCGTCCCCGCCGAACGAGAGCGCGAGGTCGAGTCCATCGGCGAAGGAGCCCGGAGCGACCGTGGGGACCGGCAGCTCGGCCGAGCCAGCGGGCGGTCCGTCGCGGACGACGACGACGTCGACGTCACGGGACCGGAGGCGCTCCGCGACGTCGCGCGCCGCCGCAGCGGAGTCGTCGCGCCCCGAGTGGACGACGAACCCGATCCTCACCCTGCTCCTCCAACCTCGGCGACCGCCGCATCGACGAGCCGCTGCCGGTCGACCGACGTCGTGCGCCCGTCCGCGAGGTGCAGGAGGAACTCCACGTTGCCGGCGGCCCCGACGAGCGGTGACGGCATCGCGCCGACCGGGGGCCAGCCTACCTCCCGGGCCACGGTGACCACCTCGCGGAGGGCACGGCGCCAGACGTCCGGGTCACGCACGACCCCACCGTCCCCGACGTCCTCCGGACCGGCTTCGAACTGCGGTTTGACGAGCAGCACCGCCTCCGCCGGCTCCGCCGCGACACGGCGCAGCGCCGGCAGGACCAGCGTGAGCGAGATGAACGAGAGGTCCGCGACGACGAGGTCGGGCGGCGGCTGCGGCACGTCGGCGGGCTCGAGGTGACGCGCGTTCGTTCGCTCCAGCACGGTCACCCGCTGGTCGGTGCGGACCCGGTGGTGCATCTGGCCGTAGCCGACGTCGACCGCCGTGACGTGAGCGGCGCCGCGCTGGAGCAGACAGTCGGTGAACCCGCCCGTGGAGGCCCCGGCGTCGAGACATCGCCGCCCGTCGGGGTCGACGTCGAAACGACCGAGGGCCGCGTCGAGCTTGTCGCCGCCCCGGCTGACGAAGCGCCGCGGCGGTGCGGCGACCACGAGCGCCTCCGTGGGTGCGACCTGCCGGGCGGCCTTGAGGGCCGGTGCGCCGTCGACGGTGACCAGCCCCGCCTCGATCGCCTCCCGGGCCTCGGCGCGGGAGTCCACGAGCCCGCGACGCACGAGCTCGACGTCGAGCCGTCGCCGCGCCCCTACGCGTCCTCCATCGCGTCGAGCTCCGCGACGATGGCCTCGTTCACCGCCGCGAAGATCTCCGGGCGCTCGGTGACCTCGCGGTCGTTCACCTCGTCGAGCTGCTCACGGATGCG
>CAZADJ010000020.1:0-11155 GCA_964483845.1 uncultured Actinomycetota bacterium
CTGCCGTACCCTCCGGCGTGTCCCCGATCCCGTCCTGGAACCGCAACACGCATGTCCGAGCCCGATCCGAACGCCGGCGCCTCCCGCCGCTCCGATGCTCTCACCGGAACCGGGGCGGACGGCGCTGCGATCGATCCCTACGAACTGGACCAGGCCAGCCTCGAGGAGTTGCTCGTCGGCCTCGGAGAACCCGCGTACCGGGGTCGGCAGGTCCAGAGCTGGCTGGTCCGGGGCGTCGACGACCCCGAGTCGATGACCGACCTCCCCAAGGAGCTCCGGACGGAGCTCGCGGCGAGGTTCGCGCCGACCCGTCCGGAGCTCGTCCGCCACATCACCGTCGACGACGGAGCCACCCACAAGTTCCTGCTGCGGTTCGGGCGGGAGACGATGATCGAGACCGTCCTGATGCTCTACCCGCGCACCGACGAGCGGTCGGGCCGGGCCACCGTGTGCATCTCGACCCAGGCCGGCTGCGCGATGGGCTGTCCCTTCTGCGCGACCGGTCAGGCCGGACTGGATCGCCAGCTGAGCGCGGGCGAGGTCGTGCGCCAGGTCGCACTCGCGGAGGCCTTCCTCCGGAGCGAGCGGTCGGTGGACGGGGACGCTCCGGATGGCGACATCGTCACCGTGGACCGTGGTGACGTCTCGTCCGACGCCCCCGTCCCGCGGGGTGCCGGTGCCTCGTCCGACGACGGTGCCTCCTCCGGTGATGACGCTGAGCCTGCGCACGTCCCGCCGGGCGTCCCCGATCACGTGACCAACGTCGTGTTCATGGGGATGGGTGAGCCGCTGGCCAACATGAAGGCGACCGAGGCGGCGGTCCGCTGGCTGCATGATCCCGACGGGTTCGATCTGTCCGCTCGATCGATCACGGTCTCCACCGTCGGTCTCGTGCCGGGTATCCGGCGGCTCGCGGAGCTTGGACTGCCCGTCACGCTCGCGGTCAGTCTGCATGCGCCGGACGACGAACTCCGCGACGTCCTGGTGCCTCCCAACCGCATGCACCCGATCGGCGAGATCGTCGCGGCGGTCCGTGAGTACCAGGAGCGCACGGCGCGGCGGGTCTCCTTCGAGTACGTCCTCATCGACGGGGTGAACGACGCGGACGCGCAGGCGGATCGGCTCGCGGAGGTCGTTCGGTCGGCGCGGCCGAGCCGCGGTCCGGTCGGTCACGTCAACCTGATCCCACTGAACCCGACGCCGGGGGTGCCCGAGTGGCGCGAGCCCCCCGCGGATCGGATCCGCTCCTTCGCGGAGCGCCTCCGGGCCGACGGTGTGCCGACCACGGTCCGTGACACGAAGGGTCGCGATGGGGACGCGGCGTGCGGACAGCTCCTCGCCGACTACCGGCTCGGTCAGGGTCGTCGACTGCCGGTGGCTGTCGGCGCCGCTGAGCAGGTCGACGCCCTGCGTGACGGAGCGTCGGCTCCTGGGGACGCCGGAGCGTCCGACGGGGACCGGTCGTGAACCGGCGTCGCGTGGTGGTCCTCGGGTCCACCGGATCGATCGGGACGCAGGCTCTGGAGGTTGCGCGGGCCCACCCCGAGCGGCTGGAGATCGTCGGTCTCGCCGCGGGGACGGACGTGGACGGGCTCGCGGCCCAGGCGGCGGAGTTCGGGGTCGCCGACCTCGCGGTGGCCGACCCGGACGGGGCGCGTCGCCTGCGGGAGCAGCTGCCGGACGCACGGGTCCGCGACGGGGTCGACGGCGTGGCCGAGCTCGCGGCATCGCCGGATGCGGACATCGTCCTGAACAGCATCGTCGGCGCGCAGGGCCTGCGACCGACGCTCACGGCGCTCGAGGCGGGCCACCATCTGGCGCTCGCGAACAAGGAGAGCCTCATCGTCGGCGGCGACCTGGTGCTGGCCGCCGCGGGAGGCCGGCGGGAGAGGATCATCCCCGTGGACAGCGAGCACTCTGCGCTGGCCCAGTGCCTGCGCGGTGAGCGCCGCGACGAGGTCGCCCGGGTGGTGCTGACCGCGAGCGGGGGCCCGTTCCGGGGCCGTGCCCGAGACGAGCTCGCCGGTGTGACCGTGCAGCAGGCGCTGGCCCACCCCACCTGGGACATGGGGCCGGTGATCACGATCAACTCCGCCACGCTCATGAACAAGGGCCTGGAGCTCATCGAGGCGCACCTCCTGTTCGACATCGGCTGGGACGACCTGGAGGTCGTGATCCACCCGCAGTCGGTGGTGCACTCCATGGTCGAGTTCGTCGACGGGTCGACCCTCGCGCAGCTCTCCCCGCCGGACATGCGCCTGCCGATCCAGGTGGCACTCGGGTGGCCCGAGCGCCTCCCCACCGCGTTCAGCCGTGCCGACTGGACGGTGGCGACCGAGCTCACCTTCGAGCCCGCCGACCGCGAGACGTTCGCCGCTCTCGACCTGGCTGAGGAGGCGGGTCGTCGGGGCGGGACGTACCCTGCCGTGATGAACGCGGCCAACGAGCGTGCCGTTGCAGCGTTCCTCGATGCCAGGATCGGGTTCCTCGACATCGCGGGGCTGGTCCGCTCGGTGCTCGAGGCCGCTGACGGGGACGGTTCGACCCGCGGAGCCACCGACGACGGGACCTCCCCGGGCCTCGAGGACGTCCTCGAAGCGGACGCCTGGGCGCGGCGGCGCGCCGACCAGCTCGTCACGGGATGGAGCACACCGCGCGTCCCGGAGGCACGGACCGCACCGGAGCAGGGGAGCTAGATGCCAGCCTGGGTCGGGATCGTCATCTTCGTCGTCGGGCTCGGCGCGGCGATCGCCATCCACGAGTGGGGCCACCTGATCACCGCGAAGTGGTACGGGATGCGTGCCGACCGCTACTTCGTCGGGTTCGGCCCGACCCTCTGGTCGACGCAGCGCGGCGAGACCGAGTACGGGGTGAAGTGGCTGCTCTTCGGTGGCTTCGTGCGCATCCAGGGGATGTCCCCGACGGACGAGCGGCTGCCCCCGGTGGCGGACGCGGCGCTCGCCCCCGACCTCGTCTCGGCCGACCGGGAGCGTGCGGCCGACGAGCGCGGGACCGCCGTCGGTCAGGTGCCGGGCGTGCCGGAGGTCAGCTGGCAGCGTCTCGACGACGAGATGCGCTCCCGTGGCGTGCCGGACGACGACCGCCGGTGGCTGCTCGAGCGCACGCGGGCCGAGGTCGGTCACGACGCCACCGCACGGGAGGCGGCGGCGACGTTCAACGCCCTCGCCGAGCGGCGCCTGCGGGACACCGGTCGGCTCGGAGACGTCCGACACCGGGTGCTGCGGGGCGACGAGGACCGCTTCTTCCACGACCGTCCCGCCCGGGAGCGCACCGTCGTGCTGTCGGCCGGGTCGGTCTCGCACTTCCTGCAGGCGATCGTCCTGTTGTTCGTCGCGTTCTGGGCGTTCGGCATGCAGCCGTCGCCAGAGGTCGAGGAGGTGCTCCCGGACCACCCCGCGGAGGCGGCCGGGCTCCGGGCCGGCGACCGCATCGTCGGGGTCGACGGGGTGGAGGTCGACCGGTACGAGGAGGCGCGGACCGTGCTGGCGAGCCGACCGGGTGAACCGGTCACGCTCACCGTGGACCGCTCGGGGGAGCGGGTCGAGGTCGAGCTGGTCACCGCGGTGGTCCTCGGTGATCTGGCGCCGGGCTCGGAGCTGGCTGCGACCGGTCTCGAACCGCGCGACCGCATCGTCGCGGTCGACGGGCAGCCGATCGCCACCGCGGACGACGTGGCCGCGGCCCTCCCGGAGGACGGAGATGCCACCGTCGCCGTCGAGCGTGTCGCCGTCACCGACGACGGCGCGCTGGCGATCGAGTCGCACGAGGTCACGGTCCCGGTCGCGGTGGCCGAGGAGCTGCGTGGCGAACTCATCGGGCTCGCGGGGTTCATCCCCGGTCGCGAGGGGGTCGGTCCGGTCGGCGCGTTGCGTGAGACGTTCGTCGGGGAGGGGAGCTTCCCGGCGATGGTGGTCGGCACCTTCGCGGCGTTCGGCGAGATCTTCGGGCCGGAGGGGATCGGCGCGATCCCCGAGCAGCTCGCCGGTGGGGAGCGTGACCCGAGCGGCGCGTCGCTGGCCTCGCCGCTGGGGCTGGCGCAGATCGCCGGCGAGGGCACGACCGCGGCGGGCTTGTTCTTCGTGCTCGGCCTGCTGGCCGCCCTGAACGTCTTCATCGGGATCTTCAACCTGCTCCCGCTCCCGCCCCTCGATGGCGGCCACCTCGCGGTGCTCGCGGTGGAGAAGGGTGTCAACACCGTGCGTTCGGCGCGCGGGCTGCAGCCCGACTACCGGGTGGACCCCCGCGCCGTCACGGCGATCGCGGTGCCGGTGATCTTCCTTCTCGGCGCGCTGTTCCTGGCCGTGCTGGCGCTCGACATCGTGAACCCGCTGCGGCTGCCGCAGTAGCCAGGCGTCACACGGGGGCGTCCGGGCTGGCCGGCCCGTGTCCGCGTCCGCGAGGCGTTGTACCGTTGGGTCCGTTCAACCTCCCCGAGGTCACCGTGCGCAAGGATCTCCCGCTCGCGTCGTCGACGCCGCCGGTCGAGGCCGGCGACGACGGTCCGCGGCGACGCGACAGCCGCCGGATCAACGTCGGCCCGGTGCCGATCGGCGGTGGCGCTCCGGTGTCCGTGCAGTCGATGACCACCACCCCGACGCACGACGTCGACGCGACCCTGCAGCAGATCGCCGCGCTCAGCAACGCGGGCTGCGACATCGTCCGTGTCGCGTGTCCGCGCGAGCACGACGCCGAGGCGCTGGAGGCGATCGCGGCGAAGTCGAACATCCCGGTGATCGCCGACATCCACTTCCAGTGGAAGTACGCCGTCACGGCGATCGAGGCCGGCTGTGCGGGGGTGCGCATCAACCCCGGCACGATCCACAAGCACGAGAAGGTCGCGCTCATCGGGCGACTCGCTGGCGAGGCGGGCATCCCGATCCGGGTCGGTTCGAACGGTGGTTCCCTGGAGGACTGGCTCCTCGAGAAGCACGGTGGTCCGACCGCGGAAGCGCTCGTCGAGGCCGCGATGCGCGAGGTGCACCTCCTCGAGGACGTCGGCTTCCACGACATCAAGATCTCCACGAAGCACTCCGATCCGTGGACCATGATCGAGGCGTACCGCCGGATCGCGGATCGTTGCGAGTACCCGCTCCACCTCGGCGTGACCGAGGCCGGCACCCCGAAGGTCGGCGGTGTCAAGTCGGCCGTCGGCATCGGGGCGCTCCTCGCCGAGGGGATCGGGGACACCATCCGCGTGTCCCTGTCCGCGGACCCCGTCGAGGAGGTCAAGACCGGGATCGCGATCCTCGAGTCGCTCCACCTGCGTGAACCCCAGGGCTTCCAGCTCATCGCCTGTCCCTCGTGCGGACGAGCGGAGGTCGACGTGTTCAGCCTCGCGGAGTCCGTGCAGGCCGAGCTCGAGGACCTCGATGTGCCCCTGCGGGTCGCGGTCATGGGCTGCGTCGTCAACGGGCCCGGCGAGGCCCGGGAGGCCGACATCGGGGTGGCGGCCGGCCGCGGGAAGGGCAAGATCATCCGCGAGGGCGAGGTCATCGCCGACGTCCGCGAGGAGGACCTCGTCGAGGCGCTGGTTCACTTCGCGCGCGAGATGGCCGAGGAGGTCCGCGCGGAGCGCGGTTCGGGGGCGCCGACCGTGGTCAGCTGACCGCCCCGTGCGGTCGCTCGGAGGGCCTGCGGACCGCCCGGCGTGACGCCCGGACCCGTGGCGGGCCCCCGGTGCCTCTGGTAGCCTCGCGTGTCGAGGGAGTGGGCGCGTGTCGCCCACTCCGTGCGGTTCTGTGCCGTGTCCGCCACGATGGTGTGCACGGCGCGGGAGACGGTGCGGTCGGCGGAGACGTGCGTACCGCGCCGCCGGGACCGCGGAGTTGAAGAGGCGTCGCACGAGACGGCCGGCCCCCCGGGGCCGGCCGTTAGCGCGAGGCCCGGTCCCGAGCCGCTCCCGAGCCGGATGACCGCCGGCCGGAGGGCGGCGGGGGCGGCGCCGGGGACGCGACGAGGAGGTGAGCGTGAGCACCGAGACCACCGACGACCGGCTCGTGGACGATCTCCGCGAGATCGTCGAGCCGATCGTGACGGACGACGGTGCCGAGCTCGTCGAGATCGTCGTGAAGGGCTACCCCGGGAGCCGCGTCGTGCGCATCGTCGTCGACGCCGAGGAGGGCGTCGACGTCGAGCGTTGCGCCCGCCTGTCCCGCTCCGTGAGCTCGGCGTTCGACGACCTCGACCCGATCTCGGGCACGTACACGCTCCAGGTCACCTCGCCCGGCGCGGACCGTCCGCTCGAGACGGAACGTGACTTCGCGCGCAACGTCGGCCGGTCCGTGCACGTCTCGTTCGAGGAGGACGACCCGATCGAGGGGGTCGTGGTGGCCGTCGACGACGACGTGGTCACCCTCGAGGTGGACGGCGAGGACGTCGAGGTCGCGCTCCCCGACGTCACCGACGCACGCGTTGTGCTGCCCTGGTAGGAGGATCAACATGAAGGCGATGCAGGTCGATCTCGACGCACTCCAGCAGATCTCCCGCGAGAAGGGGATCGAGCTGGGGACGGTCGTCGATGCCTTCGAGACCGCGCTGGCATCCGCCTACAAGCGATCGGTCGACGCGAAGGGGGACGAGGCGCGCGTCTCCATCGACCGCCACTCGGGGAAGATCACCCTGTACGCGCAGGAGCTGGACGACGACGGCAACATCCTCTCGGAGTGGGAGGAGGAGCCGCACGACTTCGGTCGGATCGTCGCCCAGACCGCGAAGCAGGTGCTGCTCCAGCGGCTGCGCGAGGCCGAGCGTGAGATGACCTACGGCGAGTACGTGGGTCGCGAGGGCGACATCATCACCGGCGTGGTCTCGCAGCAGGGCAACGTCACGCTGCTCGACCTCGGCCGGACCGAGGCGCTGCTGCCGTACGGCGAGCAGGTCCCGAACGAGCGCCTCGTCCACGGGAGCCACGTGCGCGCCCTGGTCATCGAGGTGCGACGCCAACAGAAGGGTGCGCAGATCATCGCGTCACGCACCCACCCCGGGTTCGTGGCGGCGCTGTTCGCGCTGGAGGTCCCCGAGATCGAGGAGGGGATCGTCGAGATCAAGGGCATCGCCCGCGAGGCCGGACATCGGACCAAGGTGGCCGTCGCCTCGAACGACGAGGCGGTCGACCCGGTCGGTGCGTGCGTCGGGCCGCAGGGCTCGCGTGTCCGCGCCGTGATGACCGAGCTCCACAACGAGGAGCACGAGAAGATCGACATCGTCCGCTGGTCGGAGGAGCCCGAGGATCTCGTCGCCAACGCGCTGTCGCCGGCGAAGGTGTCCAACGTCTACCTGTACCCTGAGGAGGCGACCGCGATGGTCGTCGTCCCCGACTACCAGCTGTCGCTGGCGATCGGCAGGGAGGGTCAGAACGCACGGCTCGCTGCCCGGCTCACCGGCTGGCGCATCGACATCAAGTCCGATAGCCAGTTCGCCGAGGAGCAGCGCGCGTTCCAGGAGGCCTTCGAGGCCGGGCTGGTCGACGAGTACGGCCGCCCGCTGAACGAGGAGGGCGAGGCCGCCGTGGCTGCCGCCCAGGAGGCGGCGGAGTCCGCCCGGCAGCGCGCCCTCGACGAGGAGGACGACAGCGAGGCCGCTGAGCCGGCCTGAGGCCGGCCGGGACCACGCCGGCGGCGCGCCCGTCCTGCGAGCCCCACGACCAGCTGTCCCGACACCGAACCCATCCCAGAGCGACGAACTGAGCGGAGGAACGTGGTGACCACCCGACGAGCGAGCACCGGGGAGCACATCCCCGTGCGCACGTGCGTGGCCTGCCGGCGTCGCCGGCCCCAGGCCGAGCTCGTGCGGCTCGCAGCGACCCGGGAGGGCGTCGCCGTCGATCGTGAGCGACGGTCGCCCGGCCGGGGCGCGTACGTCTGCCCCGAGGCCGACTGCATCGATGCGGCCGGCCAGCGTGGCGGGCGGGTGTTGCGCCGCGCCCTGCGTGCCGGCGACGAGAGCCAGATCGTGGAGGCGCTCGCTGCCGTGTGGAGTGCCGAGATGCCCGAGGAGCGAACAGCGTGAGCGACAAGGTCAGAGTCTACGAACTGTCGCGTCAGACCGGCCTCACCAACAAGGAGGTGCTGCGCCGGTTGGCCGACCTCGACGTCGAGGCGACGACGCACTCGTCGTCGATCACCGAGCCCGAGGCACGACGCTTCCTCGAGTCCCTCGGCCGGAAGGATCCCGAGGAGGAGGCGGCGGAGCGGCGACGGCAGGAGGAGGCCGAGCGCCTCGCCCAGGTCGACCTCGAGGAGGTCAGCGCGGCGAAGTCCAAGAAGGCGCGGAAGGTCCTCCCGCCGCACCTGCGGGAGCAGCAGGAGGCGGCGGAGGCGGCGACCGAGACCCCCGCTGCGCCGGCGGAACCGACGCCCACGACCGCCGACGAGCCGGCGGAGGCCGGAGAGCCGGCGACCGAACAGGAACCCGCAGCCGAGCAGGAGCCGGCCGCGGCTCAGCCCGCCGCCTCCGACGCCCAGACCGACACACCGGCTGCGAGCACGGACGCCCAGGAGGGGGGTCCGCGCATGCCGGGCGCCCCCCCGCCACCCACCCCCGCGGGAGAGACGCCGAAGCGTCCGGCGACCCCGAGCGGCCGCAAGCCGGGCACGCCGGCTCCCCCGACGGTCACGGGGCAGCGCCCCCAGGCGCGGCGTGTCCACGAGCCGAACCTGCCGAAGGAGGGCAGCGGTCGGCGCTCGATCCCGCCACCGGTGCGGCCCGCACCCGAGCGCAAGCCGGGCGACCGGAGCGCGCCCGCACGCGGCAAGCCGGGACGCGGAGGCAGCCCCTACCGGCGCACGCCGGGCGGCGCCCCCGCGGCGAAGCAGAAGCCCGGAGGTGATGGTGGTCCCGCCGGGACGAAGTCGGACAAGGCCCCGGCGCGGCCCGGAGGTCCCGCTGCACCGACCGGCGAGACCCGCCGCAAGAAGAAGGAGATCGAGGAGGAGCAGCGACTCGCCCGGCAGCGGCCGGGACGCAAGAAGGAGGAGCCCCTCGAGCCGGAGGTCGAGCGGGTCGACGTGCTCTCCGGCGTCACCGTGGACGAGCTCGCCAAGGAGATGGGCGTCTCGGGCACCGCGCTCGTGAAGAAGCTCTTCGAGATGGGCGAGATGGCGACCGTGCAGCAGTCGCTGCCCGACGACACGGTCGAGATCCTGTGCGCCGAGCTCGGTATCGAGGTGAACTTCGTCACCGAGGAGGAGCTCGAGTTCGGGGTGGAGGAGCCCGACGACCCCGAGGAGCTCGAGCCGCGGCCCCCGGTCGTCACCGTGCTCGGTCACGTCGACCACGGGAAGACGCTGCTCCTGGACAGGATCCGGGAGGCCGACGTGGTCTCCGAGGAGGCCGGCGGTATCACCCAGCACATCGGTGCGTACCAGGTGAGGAGTGACGGCAGGCCCATCACGTTCATCGACACACCGGGCCACGAGGCGTTCACCGCGATGCGCGCCCGTGGCGCGCAGGTCACCGACGTCGCCGTGCTCGTGGTCGCGGCCGACGACGGAGTCATGCCGCAGACGGTCGAGGCGATCAACCACGCCAAGGCCGCCGAGGTGCCGATCGTCGTGGCCGTGAACAAGATGGACAAGCCGGACGCGGACCCCGACCGGGTGAAGACCCAGCTGACCGAGCACGAGCTGGTGGCCGAGGACTTCGGCGGTGAGACGGCGGTGGTCGAGCTGTCGGCGCTGACCGGCGAGAACGTCGATGAGCTCCTCGAGATCCTGCTGCTGCAGGCCGAGCTGATGGAGCTCCAGGCCAACCCGAACCGCCGCGCCCGCGGGCGGGTGATCGAGGCGCACCTCGACCGTGGGCGTGGTCCGGTGGCGACCGTGCTCGTGCAGCGCGGGACGCTGCACACCGGCGACGTGGTCGTGGCCGGGATCGCCGACGGCAAGGTCCGTGCGATGTTCGATGAGCACGGCGAGGGGGTCGAGCAGGCCGTGCCGGGCCAGCCGGTTCTGGTCCTCGGGTGGAACGACGTCCCCGAGGCCGGTGACGAGTTCCGCGTCGCGGACGACGAGCGCGCCGCGCGGGACATCGCCGAGCGCCGCGGCGCCCGCCAGCGTCGCAAGGAGCTGGTGGAGCAGGCACGGCCGAAGACCCTCGAGGACCTCGCCGCCGAGGTCGAGCGCGGCGACGTCGCGACCCTCAACATCATCATCAAGGGTGACGTATCGGGGTCGGTCGAGGCGCTCGAGGACGCGCTCACGAAGCTCGAGCTCCCCGAGGTCGAGGTTCGGGTCGTCCACAAGGGCGTCGGTGCCGTCACCGCGAACGACGTGGCACTGGCCGAGGCCTCGGAGGCGACCCTGGTCGCCTTCAACGTCCGGCCGGACGCGAACGCGCGCGACGCGATCGAGGAGGCAGGCATCGACCTGCGCACGTACTCGATCATCTACGAGGCGATCGAGGACATCGAGCGTGCCGTGAAGGGGCTGCTCGCGCCCGAGTACGAGGAGGCCACGCTCGGCGAGGCCGAGGTGCGCGAGATCTTCAAGGTCCCGCGTGTCGGGTTCGTCTTCGGCTCGTTCGTCACCGACGGGGAGATCCGTCGGGACGCGAGCGTCCGGGTCGTGCGGGAAGGCGTCGTGGTCGCCGACGACGAGATCGAGTCCCTGAAGCGCTTCAAGGACGACGTCCGTGAGGTCAGTGCCGGCTACGAGTGCGGGATCGGTCTGCGCAACTTCCAGGACGTCAAGGTCGGCGACGTGTTCGAGGTGTACGAGCAGCGTGAGATCGAGCGCGTCTGAGCCCTGAGCGCCCGGCGACGCCGCCGGTGACGGCGGCCGGTCGGGCCGACCGCGACCTCGACCGGAGGACCCACGATGGAGCTGCGCGGGACGGAGTCGGGCACCGTCTTCATCGGCAGCGCACGGATCGACGTGCACGTGCCGGGCGTGCGGTCCCTGAAGGGTAAGCGCAAGGTCATGAACCGCCTGAAGGCGGTCCTGCAGCAGGAGCTGGGTGTCAGCGTCGCCGAGGTCGGGTTCCAGGACCTGTGGCAACGTGGTGCCGTCGGCGTCGCCGTCGCCGCCTCGAGCGTGAGCGGGGCGGAACGGGTGCTCGACCGGCTCGTGAAGGTGATCGAGCGGGACCCGCGCGTGATCGTCACCGACATCTTCACCGACATCGACAACGTCGGCCT
>CAZADJ010000020.1:11255-14927 GCA_964483845.1 uncultured Actinomycetota bacterium
GGGACCCGCGCGTGATCGTCACCGACATCTTCACCGACATCGACAACGTCGGCCTGTGAGCCCTGCCCCCGGATGTGAGCGAGAGCGATGACCAGCAGACGCAACCGCCGTGTCGACGAGGCCGTGCGCCAGGCGGTCGCCAAGCTCCTCGAGGAGGAGATCGGTGACCCCCGGGTCGCGTTCGTCACGGTGACCGACGCCAGCGTGGCCGACGACCACACGCACGCGACGATCTACTACACGACGCTGGACGAGGAGGTCGTCTCGCGCCCGGAGCGCGGCGACGCGGTGCCGGAGGAGGACGAGGCGGCGGCGGGGCTGGCGTCGGCTGCGCCGCGCATCCAGGGGCTCCTCAGCCGACACGTCCGTCTGCGCAACACCCCGATGCTGACCTTCGAGCCGGACCAGGCCGCGGCCGAGGGCCGACGGATCGAGGAGCTGTTGCGTCAGATCCGGGCCGAGGAGGACCGCGGTCCGGACGCCGACGGGGCCAGCGGGGGCCGGTCGTGACGTCCGGAACCGGGCAGGACGGCGACGAGGACCGCCCGCCGCGGCTCAGTCCGCCCTCGTGGGCGACCGAAATCCCCGCGGACGTCTGGCGGGCCGCGACCGACGCGATCCGGGAGACGTGCCGTTCGGGCAGCACCATCGCGCTCACCTGCCACGCCGATCCGGACGGGGACGCGCTCGGTTCGGTGCTCGCGCTCCACCTCTTCCTCCGGCAGGCCGGGTGCCGGGCCGTCCCGTCGTGGGGGAGCGAGCCGTTCTCGGTGCCGCCGCAGTACACGTTCCTCCCCGGGCTCGCCGACCTCGTCCCACCCCGCGAGTTCCCCGAGGCCCCGGAGCTGCTGATCTGCTGCGACACCGCGAGTCGGGAGCGGCTCGGCACGCTCGCCCCCGTCGTCGACCGCGCCGGCACCGTGATCGTGATCGATCACCACGAGAGCGGCGAGGAGTTCGGTGACATCCGCCTCGTGGCGCCACGCGCCGCGGCGACGGTCGTCCTGGTCGACGACCTGATCCACCGCCTCGGGGGCCGCCCTGACCGTGAGATCGCCTCGTGTCTCTACGCGGGGCTGGTCACCGACACCGGCCGGTTCCAGTCGCGGACGACCGACCCGGCGGCGATGGAGATGGGAGGCCGACTGCTCGCCGAGGGGATCGAGCACGAGGAGATGAGCCGGCAGATGTTCGATACGCACTCCTTCGGGTACCTGAAGGTGCTCGCGCGGGTGCTGGACCGGGCGACCTTCGTCCCGGAGGCGAGCCTCGTGCACTCGTGGGTCGAGCAGGCGGACCTCGACCGTCTCGGGGTCGCGCTGGAGGAGACCGAGGGCATCATCGACGTGCTGCGCACGGCCGAGGCTGCGGAGGTGACGATGATGGTGAAGGAGGGACGGGACGACGAGTGGCGGGTGAGCCTCCGCTCCAAGGGACGTACGAACGTGGGCCAGCTCGCCACGGCTCTGGGCGGCGGTGGCCACGCGGCGTCGGCGGGGTTCTCGCACCCCGGTCCCCGGGAGGAGATCGTCCAACAGGTCGTGGGGCGCCTGTCGCGGCGGGCCGCGGGGGAGGCTCCCGACGGTCCCAGCGCCGGCGACCGCGCCGAAGCCGGTGCGTCCGACACCGGGACGGCGCCCTAGATGGACGGCGTGCTGGTCGTCGACAAGCCGGCCGGGATGGGCTCCACCGACGTGGTCCGCGCGGTGCGACGCGCGGCCGGTCAGCGACGGGTCGGCCACACCGGGACCCTCGATCCGGACGCGACGGGGGTGCTCGTCGTCTGTCTCGGGCGCGCGACCCGTCTGGTCCGCTTCCTGCAGGCCGGCCACAAGACCTACCGGGCGGAGATCGTCCTCGGGATCGAGACGACCACCCAGGACACCTCGGGCGAGACGGTGCGGGAGCGGTCGGCGGCCGCGGTCACCGAGGAGCAGCTGTGCGAGGCGATGACCGCGTTCGTCGGCGAGATCGACCAGGTCCCACCGATGGTCTCGGCGGTGAAGGTCGACGGGGAGCGGCTGTACGAGCGGGCCCGGCGGGGCGAGACCATCGAGCGCGAGTCGCGACGCGTGACGGTCCACGATCTCGTCCTGGAGTCGTTCGAGCCGGGGGATCGTGCGCGGGCCAGCCTGCTCGTCACGTGTTCTTCGGGGACGTACGTGCGCACGATCGCACACGACCTCGGTCGCGAGCTCGGTCCGGGAGCGGCGTTGGCTCGGCTGCGGCGCGTCGCCAACGGTGCCTTCACGGTCGACGAGGCCCACACGCTCGAGGAGATCGAGCGCGCGGCCACCGAGGGGGGGCTGGACGCGCTCACGCTGACGATGCGGGAGGCGGTCCGGGGCATGCCGTTCGTCGCCGTCGACCGGGACGGGGCGCGTGCGGTCGCCACCGGTCGGTCGCTGCCCGCGACCGGGATCGACGGGCCGTTCGCGGTCGTGCTCGAGGAGGACGGCCGGCTGCTGGCGATGTTCGCCGATCGCGACGCTGAGGCGCGCCCCGAGGCGGTCTTCGTCCAGCCGACCGACCTGGTGGAGGGGGGCCGGTGAGCCCCGCGAGCGCGCATCCGCTCGGGGTCGCGCCGGCCGACGAGCGGCTGGTGCGCAGCCTCGATGCGGCCTCGGGGGGCCCCTCGGTGGTGACCATCGGCTTCTACGACGGGGTCCACCGCGGGCACCAGGCGATCATCCGGCGAGCGCTGCGGGCCGCGCGCTCGCGGGGCGTCCGCGCCGTCGCGCTGACGTTCGATCGGCACCCGATGCGGGTCGTGCGGCCGGAGGAGGCTCCACCGCTCCTGATGACCCACGAGCGACGACTGGCGACGACGGCGGCGCTGGGCGTGGACACCGTGGTCGCGCTGCCCTTCACCGAGGAGGTGGCGGAGCTTCCCCCGGAGGCCTTCGTCGATGACGTCCTCGTGGGGGCGCTCGGTGCGCGGGAGGTGGTCGTCGGGGCGAACTTCCGCTTCGGCCGACGGGCCGCGGGCGACGTCGAGACGCTGTCGGCCCTCGGTCGGGACCGCGGCTACGAGGTCGACGCGGTCGGACTGGTGGTCACCGGTGGGACGCCGATCTCGTCGACGGCGATACGTGCACGCGTCGCGGGGGGCGACGTGGCCTGGGCGGCGCGCGCACTCGGACGCTCCCACGTCGTCGAGGGCGTGGTCGAGGAGGGTGACCGCCGGGGTCGGGAGCTCGGCGTGCCGACCGCGAACGTCGCCGTCGATCCGGCGATCCAGGTCCCCGGGGTGGGGATCTACGCCGGTGCCGTGCTCCTCGACGACGGGTCGCGGGTGCCGGCGGCGACGAGCATCGGCCGGCGGCCGACCTTCGGGGGCGACACGGTCACGGTCGAGGCGCACCTGATCGACTGGAGTGGGGATCTGTACGGCCGGCACATCGTGGTCGAGGTCCGCCACCGGCTCCGGGACGAGGAGCGGTTCACGGACGCGGAGGCGCTGGTCGCGCAGATGCGTCGCGACGTCGCCGAGGCGCGGCGGTTGCTGGGTACCGGGGCGCGTGACCGCGCGGGTTGACACAGATGATCAGAACGGGCCATCAAGCAACGCCTGTCCTCGTGTCGACACCGGTCGTGCACCGGAGACGGGGGAGGTCCCGGTGATCGTCTCCACCGCTCGGGGATCCGACGACGCCGTCTGGGACGGTTGGC
>CAZADJ010000020.1:15027-22406 GCA_964483845.1 uncultured Actinomycetota bacterium
CCGGTGATCGTCTCCACCGCTCGGGGATCCGACGACGCCGTCTGGGACGGTTGGCGCGCCGGAGCCGACTACTACCTCGTCAAGCCGTTCGAGCCCGGAGATCTCCGCTCGGTCGCGAACAGCCTCGTCGAGGCCGGCCGCCTCCCCGTCTGATCCGCGACCGCGCATGCCGCGCGACGCTCCGCCTGAGCGACGGTCGCACGCACGTGCGGCGGAGGTCGGGCGGTTGCCGGCACGGGGCCCGTGTGCCACACTCGTGCCACGAGGCGGCCGCAGGCCGCCTTCACCGTGCCCGTTCGGGTGCCCCGGGCTGACCTGGGTCGGACCGACCTGAGTCGGACGGACCTGAGCCAGACCCACCAGGGTCGATCTGAGCCGGTCGCGCGAAGTGCGTGTCCGGAGCGGATGCTCGAGGTGAGGTCCGGCTCCTGCCGGATGATCCGGGGTCGGGTGTGCCGCGGGACGTGAGCGCGGTCCACCGGACGGTCCCCACCGTGGACCGATGCGGAGGGATCGCCGCGACGGGCAGGGTCGAGCCGGCCGCCGCTGCACGCGGTGTTCCGGCTCGTTACGAGGACAGCAGGAGACCGACGTGGCGACCACGCTCCCGACCGACAAGCAGTCCATCATCGAGAAGTTCGCCCGGCACGAGGGTGATACGGGCTCACCCGAGGTGCAGGTGGCGCTGCTCACCGCGCGCATCAACCACCTCACGGAGCACCTGCAGTCGCACGACCAGGATCACCACTCGAGGCGCGGGTTGCTCATGCTCGTCGGGCAGCGCAAACGGCTGCTCGGCTACCTGCGCGACGAGGACATCGACCGCTACCGCTCGCTCATCGGCGAGCTCGGACTGCGGCGCTAGACAACGACCACCGAGGCCGGGCGATCCCGGCCTCACCACCGTCAGAAGGGCGGTGACGACCGGCAGCGGGAACGTCCCGGCCGGTCACGGGAACGAGGTACCCGGAGCACGGTCGGTCGTCAGTTGAGACGGCTGAGACCGCGGGGCCGGTCGGACGACGACCCGTCGACGACCGGACAGGGAGACCACCCCGCGCGCTCAGGCGCCCCCACTGATGAGCCGGCGGCCCGGGATCTCGCGACCAGCGGCGAGAACGCCGCGGAAGGAGGCCCCACATGGGCACACTCGGCAAGATCGAACACAGCGTCAAGATCGGTGACAGCGAGCTCCGCTTCGAGGGCGGACGGCTCGCCCAGCAGGCCGGCGGGTCCGTCGTCGCGAGCATGGGGGACACCACCGTGCTCACCACGACGACCGCGTCGTCGAACACCAAGGAGTTCCTCGGGTTCTTCCCCCTCACCGTCGACGTGGAGGAGCGGATGTACGCCGCCGGGCGCATCCCCGGCAGCTTCTTCCGCCGGGAGGGTCGTCCCGGGGAGAACGCGGTCCTCACCGCGCGGCTGATCGACCGACCGTTGCGACCGACCTTCCGCGAGGGGATCCGCAACGAGGTCCAGATCGTCAACACGATCCTGCAGACCGGTCAGGTCGACCCCTACGACGTCGTCGCGATCAACGCGTCGTCGGTGTCGACGATGCTCGCCGGCATCCCCTTCGACGGGCCGGTCGCGGGGCTGCGCTACGCCCTGCTGTCCGACGGCTCCTGGGTCGCCTTCCCCACCCACGATCAGCTCGACACCGACGTCGTCTTCCAGATGGTGGTCGCGGGACGGCTCGACGGTGACGAGGTCGCCATCCTGATGGTCGAGGCCGACGCGACCGAGCAGGCGGTGAAGCTGATCGAGGCCGGTGCGCCGGAACCGACCGAGGAGATGATCGGTGACGCCCTCGCCGACGTGAAGCCGCTGATCCGCGACCTGTGCGAGGCGCAGCAGGCGTTCGTCGACGAGCTCGGGCCGAGCGAGCCCGGGGAGTTCCCCCACTTCACCGACTACGACGACGAGGTCGCGGCGCAGGTCGAAGACTACGCCGAGGAGCGGCTCCGCGAGATCTACCGTCAGCGTGACGCGAAGCAGGAGCAGACCGAGAAGGTCTTCTCGCTCCGTGACGAGACCGCCGAGCACCTGAAGGAGAACGGGCCGGAGCACCTCGACGAGGACGAGCGCGCGAAGCAGGCCAAGCAGGCCTTCAAGGCGCTCGAGAAGAAGGTCGTGCGCACCTCGATCGTCGAGGACGGCGTCCGCGTCGACGGTCGCGGGCCGAAGGACATCCGTCGGCTGGCCGCCGAGGTCGGCGTCCTGAACCGTGTCCACGGCTCGAGCCTGTTCGAGCGCGGCGAGACGCAGGTCGTGAACGTCCTCGCGCTCGGGATGCTCCGGGACGCGCAGCGCATCGACTCCCTCGACCCGGAGGAGGAGAAGCGCTACATGCACCACTACAACATGCCGCCCTACTCCACCGGTGAGGCCGGCCGTATCGGGTCGCCGAAGCGCCGTGAGATCGGCCACGGGCTCCTCGCCGAGCGGGCGCTGCTGCCGGTCGTCCCCGACGAGGAGGAGTGGCCGTACGCCATGCGCCTCGTCTCCGACGTGGTGTCGTCCAACGGCTCCACCTCGATGGCGTCGGTCTGTGGCTCGAGCCTGTCCCTGATGGACGGCGGGGTCCCGATCCACGCGCCGGTCGGCGGGATCGCGATGGGTCTGATCGCCGAGGGCGACAAGTACACGACCCTCACCGACATCCAGGGCGTCGAGGACTTCTTCGGGGACATGGACTTCAAGGTCGCGGGGACACGCGAGTTCGTCACCGCGCTCCAGCTCGACACGAAGCTGTCCGGGATCCCGTCCGAGGTGCTCCAGGACGCGCTCCTCCAGGCGCGCGAGGCCCGCATGACGATCCTCGACGTGATGGACGAGGCGCTCGCCGAGCCGCGTGCCGAGGTCCACGACACGGCCCCGCGGGTCATGAGCTTCACCATCCCGCTCGACAAGGTCGGTGAGGTGATCGGCCCGAAGGGCAAGGTGATCCGCGAGATCACCGAGGACACCGGTGCGGACATCGACGTCAGCGACGACGGCACCCAGGGCATCGTGCGCATCTACGCCGCGGAGGGCGAGGCGGCGCAGGAGGCCGCCGACCGGATCAACGCCATCGCCAACCCGGTGGTCCCGAAGGAGGGCGAGCGCTACCAGGGCACGATCGTGAAGACGGTCGACTTCGGTGCGTTCGTCAGCCTCACCCCAGGGATCGACGGGCTGCTGCACATCTCCAAGATCGGCAACAAGGCCGGTCGTCGGCTGGACCACGCCGAGGAGTTCGTCTCCGTCGGCGACAAGGTCCACGTCGAGGTCAAGGAGGTGCGTCCCGGCGGCAAGTACTCGCTCGACTACGTCGACGACGGCGGCGGCGACGACCGGGGCGGCGACGGCCGTGACAGCGGTGGTGACCGCCGGTCGGACGTGCGTGGCGAGGACGCCGGCAGCGGACCGGACACCGCCGACGACGACGGCGATGACGGCGGAGGCCGCACGCGCACACGCACCCGGACCCGCGAGTAGCCAGCGCGGTGGACTTCGAGCGCACGACCCTGCCCTCGGGCGTCGAGGTCGCGACCGAGACGATGCCGGGGGTCCGGTCAGTGGCGCTCGGCTTCTGGGTCCGCGTCGGCTCGCGTGACGAGACCGGCGCGGACGCCGGAGCGTCCCACTTCCTCGAGCACCTGCTGTTCAAGGGGACCGAGCGGCGCTCCGCGCGCCGGATCGCCGAGGAGCTCGACGAGGTCGGAGGCGATCTGAACGCCTTCACCTCGAAGGAGTACACCTGCTTCCACGCCAGGGTGATCGACCGGGACCTGGCCCTGGCCGGCGACGTGCTGGCCGACATGTACGGCGCTGCGACGATCGCGGAGGCGGACGTCGAGGCCGAGCGCACGGTGGTGCTCGAGGAGATCAACATCCACCACGACACCCCCGAGGACCTGGTGCACACCGACCTCGCCCGGGTCCTGCTCGGCGATCATCCGCTCGCCCGTGAGGTGCTCGGTAGCGCCGCGTCGATCGGCGCGATGGACCGCGACCGGGTGCGCGCCTACTACGAGCACCACTACCGGCCCGGCAACCTCACCGTCGCCGTCGCCGGCCACGTCGGGCACGACGAGGTCGTGGAGCTGGTGGGCGAGCTCGCGTCCGGGCTGCCACGCACGGGCGGGGAGCCGCCAGCGCGCGTCGCCCCCTCTGCGTTCGCCAGCGGGGAGATATCCATCCGGTACCGCCCGACGGAGCAGGCCCACCTCGCCGTCGGTGCCCCGGGGCTGGCGCGCGACGACGACCGGCGCTTCGCGCTCCTCGTCCTGAACACCCTGCTGGGCGGGGGGATGTCGTCGCGTCTGTTCCAGGAGATCCGCGAACAGCGGGGCCTCGCGTACTCCACCTACAGCTACCACGCCGCGTACGGGGACGCCGGGTGGTTCGGCGCCTACGCCGGGACCTCACCCGGCCGGGTGGACGAGCTGCTCAAGGTGATGCTGGGGGAACTCGATCGCGTGGCCGGGACGCTCGATGCCGATGAGGTGGCACGCGCCAAGGGCAGCGTCCGCGGCAGCGTCGTGCTCGGCCTGGAGGACACGGGCTCGCGTATGACCCGGCTCGGGAAGATGCTCTGCACGGGCGCGGAGCTGCTCACCATCGACGACGCTCTCGAGCGGATCGACGCGGTCGACGTGGATGCGGTTCGGGAGGTCGCCGAGGTCGTGCTCGGCGGCCCGCGCTCGCTCGCGGTCGTGGGGCCGTTCACCGACGAGGACCGACCGCGCTTCGAGCCGCTCCTCACCTGAGCCGCGGGGGCCCGTCCCCGCGCGCTGAGCGGCAGCGACGCGTCCCGTGACGCTCCCGACGGCTCCGGTCACCTGCCGTACCCTTGGGTCGATACGTCGGGAGGGAGTCGATGCGGGTCGGTGTCGCGGGTGCTCAGGGCCGCATGGGCAGCGCCGTCTGCGCGGCCGTCGAGGAGGCGGACGGGCTCGAGCTCGTCTCCGCCGTCGACGCGGACGACGACCTCGAGGATCTGCGTGCCGCGGAGACCGAGGTCGTCGTGGACTTCACCACGCCCGACGCCGTCGACGACAACGTCACCTACTACCTCGAACACGGCATCCACGCCGTCGTGGGGACCACCGGCTGGGATGACCCGACCCTCGACCGCTGGCGCACGCTCGCCGAGCAGGGCGAGGCGAACGCGGTCGTGGCACCGAACTTCGCGCTCGGCGCGGTGCTGATGATGCACCTCGCCCGGATCGCCGCCCCCCACCTCCCCGACGTCGAGATCGTCGAGCTCCACCACGACGGCAAGGTCGACGCCCCGAGCGGCACCGCGAAGCTCACCGCCGAGCTGGTCGCTGATGCGCGCGAGAGGTCACCGGAGCCCGTGCTCGGCGAGACCATCGATGGCGCCCGCGGCGGTGACCACCACGGCGTCCGCGTCCACTCGGTCCGCCTGCCGGGGCTCGTGGCGCACCAGGAGGTGATCTTCGGGGCGGAGGGTCAGACGTTGTCCATCCGTCACGACACGGTGGACCGGACCGCGTTCATGCCCGGGGTGCTGCTCGCGGTCCGGGCGGTGTCGGAGCGCCCCGGTCTGACGCTCGGACTCGACCGGCTGCTCGGACTGACCCAGGAGGAGGACGACGAGGCCGTACCGACCACGTGACGACCGACCGGACCGGCGTCCCCGCCGCACGACGGACGGGCCGTCCCCGGCGAGGAGGGCGAGACACGATGAGCGAACCAGACACGACCAGCGCCACGACCTCCGTGGGCAGCGGGGACCAGCCCACCGATGCGCACGCCCGGGCGATGCGCCAGTTCGCCGCCTCGGGGGACACCGGACGGGCTCGGGCCGTGCTCGACCGGATGCGGGCAGGCGGGGTCGAGCCCGACGCGGAGCACTACCGCATCCTCCTCGACGCCTACAGCCAGGCACGTCAGCTCGACCGGGCCCGCGACGTGCTGCGCGAGATGCAGGACGACGGCCTCGAGCCGACCGACGAGGCCTACGCGGCTCTCGTCAAGGCGTACGCGCGAGCCGGGCGGCTCGACGGAGCGACCGAGACCCTCGACCAGATGACCGACGCCGGAGTGCGGCTGCGGCCGGAGATCGCCCGCGAGCTGATCGGCGTCTACCTGGCCGCCGGTCGGCTGCGCGTCGCCCGACACCTGCTCGCACAGGTCGCCTCGGCGGGGCTCAAGGCGAAGGCGACCGACTACGGGGAACTGCTCGGCGGCTACCTGCGGCAGGCCGCCCCGAAGCCGATCGCCGAGATCATGGACCGGATGCTCGACGCCGACCTCCTCCCCGACGCCGAACAGGTCTCGCAGGCGGTGGAGGTGTTCGTCAGCCGTGACGACCTGGACCGGGCGCGCGAGACCATAGATCGCCTCGCACGCGCCGGGGTCGAGGTCTCCGCCCGCGTCTACGGGCAGCTGATGGCCGCGCTGGCCGCCGCCGGGAGGCTCGCGGAGGCCGCGGACCTGCGCGAGCGGATGACCTCGTTCGGGATCGAGCCCAGCGTCGTGCACCGCAACGCGCTCCTCGCCGGCGCGATCGAGGCCGGCGACTACGACACCGCCTGGGACATCGCCGAGGAGATCGGGGACCGTGGGGAGGTCCCGACGACCGAGAACCTCCTGAAGCTCTTCGAGCTCTCGATGGAGCGCGGGGCGCGGAAGCGCGCCGCCGGCGCGATCGAGTGGATGGCGGTGCTGGGGATGCAGCCACAGCCGGGGCAGGTGGCGACCGTGCTGTCGGCGCACGTGCGCGCGAAGGAGGTGGACGAGGCGGCCGGCCTCCTCGACCGGTTGGCCGCCTCGAACGTCGCGATCGAGGCGCGCTACCTGAAGATCCTGCTCGAGGGCTACGTCAAGGCGAAGCGGTTCGACGAGGCCCAGACCCTGGCCGACAGCCTGATGGAGCGGAAGGGAGCGCTCGAGACGCGGCACCTCGGGCCGTTGCTCCAGACCCTGACGCGTGCCGGGCGCCTCGACGACGCCGTGACGTTCCTGGACCGTGCGGTCGAGGCCGGTGCGACGCCGCCCGCGGCGCAGACCGGGGACGTCATCTCGGGGCTCGTGCGCAAGAAGCGCGTCGACGACGCCCGGGCGCTGGCGGAGCGTCTGGTCACCGCGGGTGTCACCGTCACCGAGCCGCGCTTCCGGGAGATCCTCTGGGCGTACGCCAAGCGTGGCAAGGCCGAGCTCACCCGGTCGGTGCTCGCGTTGATGGAGACCGCGGGGATCGACCGCGAGGAGCGGCACGAGAAGGCGCTTCAGTGGGCCACCGGCGAGACCGCCCGGCGCCTGGAGGACGAGCCGGACGAGGTCGAGGTCGAGGTCGAGGACGAACCCGACCGCGAGGCGGCGGCGGCCGCGGCGGACGCCGACGCGGAGTCGGCCGCGGAGGA
>CAZADJ010000021.1:0-2185 GCA_964483845.1 uncultured Actinomycetota bacterium
AGCTCGACGACGCCATCATCTCCTACATCAAGAAGGAGTACTCGCTGATGCTCGGTGAGCGCACCGCCGAGGAGATCAAGATGGCGATCGGCTCCGCGTTCCCCCTCGCTGACGAGCCCCACGCCGAGATCCGTGGCCGCGACCTCGTCTCGGGGCTGCCGAAGACGATCATCGTCTCGGCCGAGGAGGTCCGCAAGGCGATCGAGGAGCCGGTGAACGCGACCATCGACGCGGTGAAGAACACGCTCGACCGCACCCCCCCGGAGCTGGCCGCGGACATCATGGACAAGGGGATCGTGCTCACCGGTGGGGGCGCGATGCTGAAGGGGCTGGACGAGCGGCTGAAGCACGAGACCGGGATGCCGATCCACATCACCGACGACCCCCTGTCGTCGGTGGCGATCGGCTCCGGCAAGTGCCTCGAGGAGTTCGAGGCGTTGAAGAAGGTGCTCATCTCTTCGTCACGGCAGTAGAACGGCGGCTGCCGGGCCGTCGGCCCGCGACCAGGTAGGACGGGGACGTGTACGAGCGCCGGCGCGCACGGATCCTCCTGGCGGTCCTGACCCTCATCGCCCTCGCGTTCGTGACCATCGACGCCCGGGCCGGTGAGCAGAACCCGATCGACCGCGTCCGCGACGGGATCCACACCGTCTTCGGTCCCCTCCAGGACGGCCTGGCCACGACGCTGCGACCGGTGACGGCGGTCGTCGACGGTGTCAACGACCTGCTGCGGCTGCGGACCGACAACGAACGTCTGCGCGCCGAGCTCGAGCGCGAGCGCGAGCGGCGCCGTTCCGTGGCCGACGTGGAGCGTGAGAACGAGGAGCTGCGCGCGCTGCTGGAGATGCGCGAGAACCTGACGGCCACCAGCGACGAGTACGAGACCATCGGCGCCCGGGTCATCGCGCTCGCTCCCTCGAACTTCGAGTGGACGATCGTCCTCGACGTCGGGGAGCGCGACGGGGTGCGCGTGGGCATGACGGTGATCTCCGGCGACGGTCTCGTCGGACGGGTCGTCCAGGTGGGTGACACCGCCTCCCGGGTGATGCTGGCCATCGACCGGAGCTTCTCGGCCGCCGTCCGCATCGCGCGCAGCGGCGAGCACGGTTACCTGGAGGGCGGAGGGACCGACCCGTTCACGCTCAA
Source organism: uncultured Actinomycetota bacterium (assembly GCA_964483845.1). Taxonomy (GTDB): domain Bacteria; phylum Actinomycetota; class Nitriliruptoria; order Nitriliruptorales; family JAHWKO01; genus CAZADJ01. The sequence continues at coordinate 1,147 of CAZADJ010000021.1, forward strand.
CCTCCTCGACCCCGAGGCCGACGTGCGCGTCGGCGACGAGGTCGTCACCTCGACCTACGAGCACGCCACCTTCCCCGACGGGCTCCCGATCGGAGCGGTGACGTCGGTCGATGAGTCCGGCGGGGTGTTGTCCCGTCGCGTGCAGGTCGGGCCGTACGTGGACTTCACCCGTCTGCATCACGTGCTGGTCATCCTCCGGGCTCCGCCGCCCGAGCCGCTGCCGGAGCCCGTCGAGTCCGACGACCCCGACGGCGACGCCGGGGTGAGCGACAGCTTCGAGCGCGACGAGGACCAGGACGACGACTCGGGCGACGAAGCGGAGGACGGACCGTGATCCGGGTCGTCGTCATCGGGCTGGTCGTGCTCACCGCCGCGCTGCTGCAGACGTCGCTGTTCCCGCACCTGGCGCTCGCCGGCTTCCGACCGGACCTGCTGCTGCTCGTGACCGCCGCGTTCGCGCTCCGCGACGGGCCGATCACGGGCACCGGGGTCGGGTTCGCCTCGGGGCTGATCCACGACCTGCTCATCGTCGAGGGGTCGGTCGGGGTCTTCACCGCGGTGGTCACCGGGATCGGGTACGCGATCGGCTCCGCCCGCCCGTACATCCCGAGCGGCTCGGTGGTGGCGCCGATCGTGGCCGCGTTCGCCGCCGGGTTGGTCGGCACGTTCGGCTACGCGGTGCTCGCGCGTCTGCTCGGCGACCCGCGGTTCGTCAGCGACCTCGTCATCGAGACGTCGCTGTTGGTCGCGCTCTACAACACGCTGCTCGCGCCGCCGCTGTTCGCCTTCATCCGGCTGCTCTCGGTCCGCTTCCCCCCGGAGCGCGCCGCCCCGGTGTAGGAGCCTCACCGTCCGGGTACGCCCGACCTCGGCGATGTCCGAGGCTGCGGGTACCGGGATGGCCGGCCACCGTCCGGGTACGCCCGACCTCGGCGATGTCCGAGGCTGCGGGTACCGGGATGGCCGGCCGGCGTCCGGGTACGGCCGGCGCACGGTCCGTCGTCGCCTCGGCGGCGCTGGCTGGTGGTCGGTGCTACCG
>CAZADJ010000021.1:2285-21958 GCA_964483845.1 uncultured Actinomycetota bacterium
CCGGCGCACGGTCCGTCGTCGCCTCGGCGGCGCTGGCTGGTGGTCGGTGCTACCGTCGGGCGCGCCCGATGAGGTGCGTCCGTATCGGTGGCCGAGCCGCCCCCGATCCGCCGCGGCCGATCCCCGTTGACCTCTCCGCAGTCGACCTGAGCTCCCCGCGATGGCCCAGTCCGAGTCCTCCGCCTCGTCGACGGCCCTGCGTCTCACCTTCCTGACGCTGCTGGCTGCCGGCCTGTTCGTCGCGCTCTTCGTGCGGCTGTGGTCGCTCCAGGTGCTGGCCGGCGATCGCTACGCGGAGCTCGCCGAGCAGAACCGCATGCGGCCGGTGGTGACCGAGGCGCCGCGCGGTCGCATCCTCGACCGTCACGACGAGGAGCTGGTGAAGAACCGGCCCGCGCTCACCGTCAGCGCCGACCGCAGCCGGCTGCTCACCAGCGCCGGCGAGGTGCGCAGCCCCGAGGCCCAGGGGGTCCTCGACCGGCTCTCACACGTCCTGGACATGCCCGAGGAGGACATCGTCGAGCGGTTGACGAGCCGCCGCTACTCACCGTTCCGGGCGATCCCGATCGAGGAGGACGTGACCGCCGAGGAGGTGTTCCGCATCAAGGAGCACCAGGAGCTGTTCCCCGGGGTCATCGTCGAGACCCTGCCCGTCCGCACCTACCCGCACGAGACCCTCGCCGCTCACCTCGTCGGCTACCTCGGCGAGATCACCGAGGAGCAGCTGGAGCTCGAGGAGTTCAAGGACCACCGCGGCGGTGACCTGGTCGGGAAGGCCGGGCTGGAGCGCACCTACGAGCACCACCTGCGTGGTCGTCCCGGCCTGACCCGCTACGAGGTGAACGCCAACAACGTCGTGCTCCGCGAACTGGGGGGCCAGCCTCCCGAGCCTGGCGACGACCTCCGCACCTCCCTGGACATCGAGGTGCAGGAGGAGGTCGAGCGCCTGCTGCGGGACGGGATGGAGGCCAGCCGTTCGGTCCAGCGCAGATCCGACGGTCGCTACCTCCGTTCGACGGCCGGAGCGGCCGTCGTGCTCGATCCGCGCACCGGTGAGGTCGTCGCGATGGCCTCCGAGCCCAGCTACGACCCGCAGGTGTTCGTCGGAGGGATCGACTCCGAGGACTGGGAGTGGCTCAACGACGAGGAGAACGACTACCCGCTCCTGAACCGCGCGATGCGCCCGTTCCCGCCCGGCTCGGTGTTCAAGATCGTGACCGGCGCGGGGGCGCTCGAGTCCGGGCTCATCACGACGAACCAGACGCTGCCGTGCCCCCCGGTCTGGGACCTCGGCAGCCACGCGTTCCGCAACTGGAACCCGTCGCACGACGGGCAGATGGACACGGCCCGTGCGCTGATGCGCTCCTGCGACACGTACTACTACGAGCTCGCGTACCGCCAGTGGCTGCGCGAGGAGCGCCAGCGACAGGCCGGCGACGAGGTCGACGAGGCGTTCCAGCGCATGGCGCGCACCTTCGGGATGGGCAGCCAGACCGGGATCGACCTGCCGGCCGAGTCCGGGGGGGTGATCCCCGGACGCGCCTACAAGGAGGAGCTCTGGGAGCGCCTCAAGGACGTGTACTGCGAGGGCCCGCCGGAGGGCTCCACCGCCTACATGCAGCGGTTGTACCGCGAGCAGTGTGAGGACGGGTGGCGCTGGCGCGGCGGCGACGCGGTGAACATGTCCATCGGTCAGGGCGACGTGCTCACGACGCCCTTGCAGGTGGCGGTCGCGTTCGCGGCGATCGCGAACGGCGGCACCGTGTACCGTCCGCGCCTCGGCAGTGAGATCGTCGATCCCTCCGGCGAGGTGGTCGAGCGCTTCGAGCCCGAGGTGATGGCTGAGCTCCCGTTGGAGCAGCACGAGCTCGACGCGATCCGTCGCGGTCTGCGCATGGTGGTCTCCGAGCCGCGTGGGACGGCCCACGTGCCGTTCCAGGGCTTCCCGATCGAGTCGGCCGGCAAGACCGGCACGGCGGAGTTCGGTGACCGCATCCCGTTCGCCTGGTACGCGGGCTACGCGCCCGCCGACGACCCGGAGTACGTCGTCGTGGTGATGATCGAGGAGGGCGGGGGCGGCTCCCAGACCGCGGCCCCGATCGTGCGCCGGGTGATGGAGGCGCTGTTCGACCTGGACGTCTCCGAGTTCCAGGCCGGTCCGGTGACGGACTGATGCGCGGCGGGGGACACGTCATCGTGAGGCCGGAGGCCGCTCGGGAGGAGGTGAGTCGGTGAGCGTCGGGTACTGGGGTGCGGACCGCACCAACCGCATGGCGCGCGAGCGCATCCGGGAGAGCTGGAAGGAGACCCACTCCCCGTTGCGGCACGTCGATCCGGTGCTGGTCATCGCGACGCTGCTGCTCACGGCGGTCGGGGTGCTGATGGTGTACAGCGCCACCTACCAACGTCTGGAGCTCGCCGGTCAGCCGACGAACCAGTTCGCGATCCGTCAGCTGGTCCACTGGGGCGCGGCGATCGTCGCGCTGTTCGTGGTCGCCGCCGTCGACTACCGCTACCTGAAGACGTGGGCGGGCGTGATCTTCGCGGGGAGTGTCGGGCTGCTCGGGCTCGTGCTCAGCCCGCTCGGCACCGTGTCGGGTGGTGCCCAACGCTGGGTCAGCATGGCCGGGTTCCAGCTGCAGCCCTCCGAACTCGCCAAGGTCGCCCTGGTCGTCGTGATCGCGGCCCTGCTCCACGAACGCAAGGGCGATCCGGGGCTCGGGTGGATCGTCGGCGTCGTCGCGCTCGCGGTCGTGCCGACGGTGCTCGTGCTGGCGCAGCCGGACATCGGGACCGCGGTCGTCTACCCGTGGATCGCGTTCGTCCTGCTGGTCATCGGCGGTGCCCGCGCCCGCTACCTGGCAGGGCTCGCGGCGGCCGCGCTCGTCGCGCCGCTGGTCGCGTTGCGCGCCGGCCTCGTGGAGCTCGAGGCGTACCAGATGGCGCGTATCACCGCGTTCCTGGATCCGAGCAACGTCGAGCTCGCCCAGACCACCGCCTACAACACGAACCAGTCCATGATCGCGATCGGGTCCGGCGGCTTCGGCGGGAAGGGGATCCTCCAGGGCACCCAGACGAACCTGGCCTACGTCCCGGAGAACCACACCGACTTCATCTTCACCGTGGTGGGGGAGGAGTTCGGCTTCCTCGGGGCCGCGCTCGTGCTCGGCCTCTTCGCGCTCCTCATCTGGCGCGGGCTGCGCATCGCCGCGATGTCCAAGGACCTGTTCGGCACGCTGCTCGCAGCCGGCGCCGTGGCGATCCTGATCTTCCAGATCTTCATCAACGTGGGGATGACCATCGGCGTCGCCCCGGTCACCGGGATCCCGCTCCCGTTCATCTCCTACGGCGGGACCTCGCTGCTCGCCGGCTACCTCCTCGTCGGGATGATGCTGAACGTCCACATGCGTCGCTTCTGAACCGCGCTCACCTAGCCTTCCCGCGGTGAGGGAGGCAGCGTATGGGCCACTCCGGAGACGTCGGCGGCGCGGCCGCCTACCCGCAGAGCAGCCAGGCGACCGCTGCGTTGGTCCTCGGCATCCTGGGGTTCGTCTGCTGTCAGCTGCTCGCACCCGTCGCCTGGTACGTGGGGCAGCAGGAGCTGAGCAACGTCGAGGCGGGGCGGGTTCCGCCGGACAACGAGGGACTGGCGCGGGCCGGGCAGGTCCTCGGCATCATCGGGACGGTGCTGCTCGGACTGGGGATCCTGATACTCGTGGTGTTCGCCCCGTTCGCCATGGTGTTCGGGTGAACGGGGCCCCGCCATCGCGACGGTGAACCTGCGGACCGGCGGCCGTCCCCAGCTCCTCGTGCTCGTTGCGGGAGTCGCCGCGGCCGCCGTCCTGTCGTGGTGGACCCCGTCGGACGATCCGACGCAGAGCGTGTGCATCTGGCGGCGGACCACCGGGGTCGCCTGCCCCGGCTGCGGCATGGTTCGGGCCGCGAGCCACCTCCTGCAGGGCGGGTGGGAGACGGCGGTCGGCTACCACCCCTTGATCGTCCCGATGGTCGTCCAGGCGGCGGTCGCATGGGGGTGGTGGACGCTCGCCGCTCGGGGGAGCGTCCGGTCCGCGAGGCCGCGGACCGTCACCGTGTGGTTGCTGGCGAACCTGGCCCTGCTCGTCGGTGTCTGGCTCGTGCGTGCGTTCACCGGGACGCTGCCGCCCTGAGCACCCACCGACGGACCCGGACCCGCCGGACGTGCCGGAGCGGGATGACGCGCCGGTGGTAGCCTGCCCGGCGAGGATCGGCGTCGGGCGCCGAGGTATCCGCCGGGTGCTGCGGCAGCCTCTGGCGCCGGTGCGGTGTGGTCCGACCCGGGTCCGGTCCACCTCCGGCCGACGACCGGCCGAGGTCCGGCCAGGTCCGGCCAGGTGTGGCTCCAGGCGGGGCCGAGTCGGGCCGGGTCCGGCTCCGACGGGCGGTCGCGAGCGCCACCCCGCGGTCACGCCGCCACGAGTCCACGCCACGGAGGTGCGACGTTGCTCGAGACGGGTCGAGACCGGCGGCGACCTCGGTCCGGCTGCGTCCCGGGCCGTGCCGTGACGCCTCCCAGACCCGCATCAGGCCGTGCGCTGACCATGAGGCGACGGCCCACCGGAGACGACCAGACAGCGAGCGGAGGACGGCCGGTCCGCGGCCGTCGGACCGCTCGTTCCCGAACCCACACGCAGGCGCCGGGTCGGGCCGCGCACGCGACCCGACCACCGACGTCTGCCCCGATCATCCGCCCGTCCCTCCACGGCGGCGGTCCGCCCGTCCGATTGCGGGAGCTCCGCACCACCCTCGATGTCGAGCCCGCGCTCGGCGACCTCGGGGCCAGCGCACCGCGCCGGCTCCACGGGGTCGCCGGCGGTCGGATCGACGAGGGTCTCGGCCGCGGGGTCCCCACCGGGGATCCGATCCCCCTCGTCCCGGACGGTGCCGCCCCGCTCGAGGAGGTCGCGCGGTGAGGAAGCGAGACCAACGTGAGCGACGACAACGAACGGCACGAGGACGACCAGGGCGCCGTGCGTTCCCGGACGCGCACCCGCCCGGAGCCCGAGCCGGACCAGGCCCCTGACGGCGTCAGGTCCGGCCGCAGCTCCGACGGGGGCTCGAAGGAGGGCGACGACGCCGGATCCGGAGGAGGGTCCGAGCGACGCCGGCGTGGTCGCCGCGGCCGCCGGCGCGGCTCCGGCGGCGGCCGGGGCGGCGATGACCGCTCGAAGGGCGACGATGGCGGCGGGTCGTCGTCCGGCGGTGACGGCAACGGCAAGGGCGGCAGCACGCGCATCGCCGCCAAGCGCAAGGGGCGTGACCAGCGCTCCCGACGCGGTCGCCGCAGCCGCCGGGGGCGCCCGAACGGGGTCCCGGAGGAGGTTCGCCGGGCGATCATCGAGGGCCCGCCGCGCACGATGCTCGTCACCAGCGGCGAGGACCGCACCCAGATCGCGGTGCTCGAGGACCGCACGGTCGTCGAGCACTACGTCACCCGCAAGGAGGACGTCTCCTACGTCGGCAACATCTACATGGGCCGGGTGCAGAACGTCCTCCCGGGGATGGAGGCGGCGTTCCTGGACATCGGCAAGGGGCGCAACGGCGTCCTGTACGCGGGAGAGGTGCTCTACGACGAGCTCGACCTGGAGGAGGGAGCCGAGGAGCGCATCGAATCGGTCCTGAAGCCGGGTCAGCCGGTGCTGGTCCAGGTCACGAAGGACCCGATGGGCTCGAAGGGACCGCGGCTCACGATGCAGTTGTCCCTCGCCGGCCGCTACATGGTGCTCGCCCCGAGCGACAGCGTGTTCGGGATCTCACGCAAGCTGACCGACCGCGAGCGCGACCGCCTGCGCTCGATCCTGAAGCGCATCAAGCCGGACGGCATGGGTGTGATCGTCCGCACCGCCGCGGCCGACGCGGACGAGGAGCAGTTGCAGGAGGACCTCGATCGGCTGCTCGCCAAGTGGGAGCGCGTCCAGGGGAAGGCCGACGACGCCAAGGCGCTCGAGCCGGTCTACGAGGAGCCCGACCTGGTCGTGCGCGTGATCCGCGACAACTTCAGCCCGCAGTTCGAGCACCTCGTCGTCGACGACTCCGACACCCACGAGGCGGTGAAGGACTACCTCGAGGAGGTGATGCCCGACGCCGCGGAGATGCTCGAGCTGTACGACCCGCCCGAGCCCGGCAAGGGGGAGACGTCGCCGTCGCTGTTCGGCGCCTACCACGTGAACGAGCAGCTCCGCAAGGCGATGGACCGCAAGGTGTGGCTGCCCTCCGGGGGGCACCTGATCATCGAGCGCACGGAGGCGATGACCGTCATCGACGTGAACACCGGGAAGTTCACCGGGTCGAACAACCTCGAGGAGACGGTGCTGAAGACCAACCTGGAGGCGGCCGAGGAGGTCGTCCGCCAGCTGCGCCTGCGTGACATCGGCGGGATCATCGTCATCGACTTCATCGACATGCTGCTCGAGTCCAACCAGGAGCAGGTCGTGCGCCGACTGAAGCGCGAGCTGCTGCGCGACCGCACCAAGACCCGCGTCTCCGACGTGAGCAAGCTCGGGTTGGTGCAGATGACGAGGAAGAACGTCTCGGCCGGGCTGCTCGAGGTCTTCAGCGAGAAGTGCGGGTCGTGCGACGGGCGGGGGATGAAGATCACCCTCGACGCCTGAGCAGGTCGCCGCCGGCACCGGATCCCGATGCTGCCGGATCCGGGCGGGCGGTGAGGATGTGGGGCATCATGCTCCTGGTCAACGCGGCCGGATCGACATCCGGCTCCCCACCTGGAGGTGGTGCGTGGTGGCGTGTCCAGCCTGCGGCTCCGAGACCCGCCCCAGCCACCCGTTCTGCGGGCACTGCGGAGCGCGCCTGGCGCTGAACTGCGGCGCGTGTGGTGCGACTGCCGAGCCCGACGAGCGTTTCTGCGTCGAGTGCGGCACGCCGCTCGACGGGAGCGCCGCGGAACCGGTCCCCCCTGCGACGGTCCCAGCGGGCACCGCCACCCCCGACACCGAGGTCCGGCTCGTCTCGATCGTGTTCCTCGACCTGGTGGGGTTCACCCCCCTGTCGGAGTCGAGGGATCCCGAGGTGGTGCGCGAGCTGCTCGACCGCTACTTCACGCGGGCACGCCGGGTCGTGGAACGCTACGGGGGGACGGTCGAGAAGTTCATCGGGGACGCCGTCATGTCCGTCTGGGGGACCCCGCTCGCGCACGATGACGATGCGGAGCGCGCCGTGCGCGCCGCGCTCGACCTCGTCGAGGAGGTGGCTGCACTCGGGCTGGAGGAGGGGATCGAGGACCTGCGGGCACGCGCCGGCGTCACGACGGGACGCGCGGCGGTGACCGTCGGCGCCGCACACCAGGGGATGGTCGCGGGGGACCGGGTCAACACGGCGGCGCGCATCCAGTCGGCCGCCCCGGTCGGGACGGTCCTCGTGGACGAGGCGACACGTCGTGCGACCGCGACGTCCATCGCCTACGGCGACGTCGACGACCTGGATCTGCGGGGCAAGGGCGATCCGGTGCGGGTGTGGCGTGCGAGCCGGGTCGTCGCCCGACGCGGGGGCAGCATCCGGGCGCAGGGGCTCGAGCCGCCCTTCGTCGGGCGGACCCGGGAGTTCCGTGTCGTGAAGGACGCTTTCGAGACGGTGGCCGAGCAGGGCACCGTGGCGACGGTGGCGGTCGTCGGCCAGGCCGGCATCGGCAAGTCGCGCCTCGCCTGGGAGTTCGAGAAGCACCTCGACGGCCTGATCGAGACCGTCCACTGGCACCGTGGGCGCTGCCTGGCCTACGGGGAGGGCGTCGCGTACAACGCCCTGGCGGAGATGGTCCGCTCACGCGCGGACATCATCGACGACGAGGATCCGACTACGGCCCGCCGCAAGCTCGGCAACGCGGTGGACCGGTTCGTCGAGGACGAGGAGGAACGACGCTTCATCACCCCGCGGCTCGGCCAGCTCCTCGGACTCGAGGAGCGCAGCGCACCGGACCAGGCGGACCTCTTCCCCGCGTGGCGTCTGTTCCTCGAGCGCATCGCCGACCGCGGCACCGTGGTGCTCGTCTTCGAGGACCTCCAGTGGGCGGACCGCGGCCTCCTCGACTTCCTCGACCACCTGCTCGAGTGGTCCCGGGACCGGCCGATGCTCGTCCTCACGCTCGCCCGCCCCGAGGTGGAGGGGCCCGTCGGATGGCAGTCGGGTGCGCGGAGCCTCACCACCCTCCACCTCGAGCCGCTCCCGGACGCGGCGATGGCGGAGCTGATCGCCGGGCTCGTGCCGGGGCTCCCGACCGAGGTCCGGACGCGCATCGCCGAGCAGGCCGAAGGGGTGCCGCTCTACGCGGTGGAGACGGTGCGCATGCTCCTCGACCAGGGACAGATCATCACCGGAGAGGACGGCTACGAGATCGCGGGTTCCGACGTCGCGTTGGAGATGCCCGAGACCCTCCAGGCGCTCGTCGCGGCGCGGCTCGACGGTCTGGCGCCCGACGTGCGTGATCTCCTGCAGCACGCCGCCGTGCTCGGCCAGAGCTTCACCCGGGAGGGGCTGCGCGCGCTGAGTACGCTCGACGAGACGGTGGTGGACGAGCAGCTCCGGATGCTGCGCATGAAGGACCTCGTCGGGGTGGACGGCGGTCCGGGGGCGCCGGGCGCGGGCCGGTACACGTTCCTGCAGGCGATGGTGCGGACCGTGGCGTACGACATGCTGTCGCGGCACGAACGCAAGCGCCGGCACCTTGCAGCTGCGGCTCACCTCCGTGATCTGCCCAGCGCCGCCGAGCTCGCCGAGGTGATCGCGACCCACCTCCTGGACGCGTACCGGGCCGATCCGGACGCCGAGGACGTCGAGGACATCCGCCGCGCGGCGAGGGAGATGCTCGCGAAGGCGGCCGATCGCGCCGAGTCCCTGGCGGCGCTCGAGGAGGCTCAACGCTGCTGCGAACGTTCGCTGGAGATAAGCGACGATCCGGCGGAGCAGGCGCGGTTGCACCTGCGGACGGGACGGCTCGCGGGACGGGGCGGGAGCACCGAGGTCGCGGTCCGGCACCTCCGGCTCGCCGCCGACGGCTACGCGGCGCTCGGCGACACGCGGAGGGAGGCCCGCGCACAGGCTGCGCTCGCGCGGGTGGACTACGCCGAGGGGCGCATGGAGGAGGCCAGCGAACGGCTCGCGGGCGCGGTCGCCGCGGTGGATCCCTCGTCAGCGCCGGAGGAGCACGCACGTCTCGCCGCCGAGCTCGCCCGCCACCTCTTCTTCCTCGACCGTCCGGACGCCGCCCGGGAGCAGGTCGCCGCGGCGCTCCGCATCGCCGAGCGGAGCGGTCTGCGCGATGTCGTCAGTGACGCCCTGATCACGAAGTCGCTCCTCGTCGAGCAGGAGGGACGTCCGGAGGAGGCCTTCGCGCTCCTGCGTCACGCCTACGATCTCGCACACGACAGCGGCGGCCACGTCCTCGAGCGCGCGGCGAACAACCTCAGCATCCTCCTCGCTGCACGTGGGCGATGGGACGACGTCCGTGAGGTGCTCGAGGGCGCGCTCCGCAGGGCACGTCGCCGCGGGGACCGGCACACCGAGAAGAACGCGCTCGCGTTCCTCGCGCACACGGCCATGGACGTGGGGGACTGGGACGTCGCGGCCGAACGGTTGGAGGAGGCTGCCGACCTCGCCCGGTCCACCCGGTGGTCGGAGCGCGTGCTCGAGCTGGCGCAGCTGCGTCTCCGGACCGAAGCGGGTGAACTGGAGCGGGCGGAGGCCCTCCTGGCGAGGATGGAGGAGGATGAGGTCCACGACGCGCAGGATGCCGCGAACGTCGCCATCGCGCGCATCGGGCTGCTCAACGCGCGTGGCCGTCACGCCGACGCGGTCGCCCGGGCGCAGGAGCTGCTCACCGGACCCTCCGCCCGCTTCCTCTTCATCGCCCCTGACCGCCTGGCACCGGCGGTCGACAGCGCTCTCAGGGTCGGCGACGTGGCTGCTGCCCGCCATCTCCGCGACGGCATCGCGGCCGCCGCATCGACATCTGACGTGCTCGCCGCGGCACAGATCGGGCTGTTCGACGCCCGCCTCGCCGCGGCCGACGGCGACCCGGGGGCTGAGGAGGCGTTCGTCGACGCGATCCGGCGGTACGACGCGCTCGGCACGCCGGTGATCGCCGCCCGGGCCCGGCTGAACCTGGCGGAGTGGCTCGTCGCAGGGGGACGTGGCGAGGAGGCGGTCGAAGCCCTCGAGGAGGCGATCGCGACCTTCGAGCGGCTCGGGTCGCGGCAGCTCGACGACGCCCGGGCCCTCCGGGACGGGGCGTCCGCGACAGCGCCGGTCGGCTGAGGGGCCGCCGAGGACGGAGCCGGCCGGGCGGGAACGGCCGGGCGGTGTTGCCCGGCCCGACCGGCCCACGTATCCTGCCCGGGCGACAACGCTGCCGGAGCCCTGGCGCTGATCCGGTCGAGGCTGCTCCGGTCGAACAGCCCGTCGGCCCCGCGTCTGCCCTACCGACGTCGCGCCTACGGTGTCCGTCCCACCGACGCAGGAGCCGCCCGTGTACGCCGTCATCGAGACCGGTGGGAAGCAGTACCGGGTCGAGCCCGGTGACGAGCTGCGCGTGGAGAAGTTGGATGCCGAGGTGGGCGACAGCGTCGACCTGCGCCCGGTGATGCTCGTCGGCGACGACGGCGACGTCGCTGTCGGCGGCACCCTCGACGGGAAGGCGGTCGCGGCGACCGTGACCGAGCACGGTCGTGGCGAGAAGCTCCGCGTGTTCACCTACAAGAACAAGACCCGCCAGCGCCGCCGGCTCGGCCACCGGCAGCCCTACACGACGATCCGGATCGACTCGGTACCCTCGTAGACCGCGAGCACGACGACAAGGCACTCCGATGGCACACAAGAAGGGCGGCGGCTCCTCCAACAACGGCCGCGACTCCAACCCGAAGTACCTCGGCGTGAAGCGCTCCGGCGGACAGACGGTCACGGCGGGGAGCATCATCGTGCGCCAGCGCGGTACCCGCATCCACCCGGGCCGCAACGTCGGCCGCGGCGGCGACGACACCCTGTTCGCGCTCGTCGACGGCGACGTCTCCTTCCGCAACCGCGGGAGCCGCAAGTACGCGGAGGTCGTGCCCGCCGAGTAACCGACACCCGAGCGCAGACGCACCGAGGGCGGCTCTTACCAGCCGCCCTCTTCGCGTACCGTGAGTCGTCGTGACGCGCAGCGGGTGAGGAGGTGGCACGTGTCGGCGACCGAGGACGTCCCGGCACGCCCCGAGTTCATCGACGAGGCATCGCTGCACGCCCGGGGTGGGGACGGCGGTGACGGCGCGGTGTCGTTCCGCCGCGAGTCTCACGTCCCGCGCGGCGGCCCCGACGGCGGCGCCGGCGGTCGCGGCGGCGACGTCGTCCTCCACGCGGATCCCCGGGTCACCTCGTTGATCGACCTGCACCGCCGGCCGCACCGCGCTGCCGCCGACGGTGCTGCCGGGGAGGGAGGCGAGCGCCACGGCGCGTCCGGTGAGGACCTCGAGGTCGGGGTCCCGGTCGGCACGGTGGTGAAGGACCACGGGAGCGGCGACGTGCTCGCCGACCTCGTCGAACCGGACCAGCGCTTCGTCGCCGCCCGGGGTGGCCGGGGTGGCCGTGGCAACGCCGCGTTCGCCAGCAACCGCCGCCGCGCGCCGCGCTTCGCGGAGCTGGGGGAGCAGGGCGAGGAGCGGTCGTTGCGCCTCGAGCTGAAGGTCATCGCCGACGTGGGCCTGGTCGGGTTCCCCTCCGCCGGCAAGTCCTCGCTGGTCGCCCGGTTGTCGGCCGCGCGCCCCCGCATCGAGGCGTGGCCGTTCACGACACTGACGCCGCACCTCGGCGTGATGCGGGCCGACCACGTGGACGTGGTGCTCGCCGACGTCCCGGGCCTGGTGGAGGGCGCGAGCGAGGGCAGGGGGCTGGGACACCGGTTCCTGCGGCACGTGGAGCGGTGCCGAGCGTTGGTCCACGTGCTCGACACGATGCCGTTCGACCCGGAGCGCGACCCCCTTCGTGACCTCGAGGTCGTGGTCGACGAGCTGGAGGCGCACGACGCCGACCTCGTCGAGCGCCCCGCGATCGTCGCACTGAACAAGGTCGACCTCCCCGACGGTCGCGCGATGGCTTCGCTGGTCCGTCCCGAGCTCGAGGAACGGGGCTGGGAGGTGTTCGAGGTCAGCGCGGTCTCCGGGGAGGGTCTCGATCCGCTGCGGTGGAGGATCGCCGAGATCGTCGCCGCCGACCGGGAGGGTGAGGACGGTCGGGCCGAGCGCCCCGAGGAGCTCGTCATCCGCCTGCCCGAGGCGCGCGAGCGGCCGCTGGAGGTCGGGCGGGACGACACCGGGCGGTACGTGGTGACGGGCGACCGGATCGAGCGGTGGGTCCAGATGACGCCGCTGGACAACGTGGAGGCGGTGCGCTACCTGCAGGGGCGGCTGCGGCGCGCAGGGGTGGAGCGGGCGCTCGTCGACGCCGGCGCCCGGGAGGGTGACGACGTGGTGATCGGCGACGCGGTGTTCGAGTTCTCCCCGGAGCTCGGCGACCTGCCGGCCGACGAGCGCGAGGCGGTGCTGGCCGGCGAGGCCGACGAGGACCCGGAGCCCGGCGACGTCGGTGGCGGCACCGGAGGAGGTGTCGGGGGTGGCTGAGCGACGCTACCCGCGGCCGCAGCTCGCCGTCGTGAAGGTCGGGTCGAACGCCCTCCGCAGGGCCGACGGGCAGCTCGACCGCGAGCAGGTCCGCAGCGTCGCGGCCGCGATCGTCGCGGCGCGCCGAGACGGCACCGATGTCGTGCTCGTCTCGTCCGGTGCGGTCGCAGCCGGTCTCGCGCCGCTCGGCCTCGACCGCCGGCCGGCGGACATGGTCACGCTGCAGTCGGCGGCGTCGGTCGGGCAGGTCGAGCTCGTGCACGAGTACCAGGGGCAGCTCGCTGCCCACGGGGTCGCCGGCGGCCAGGTCCTGCTCACCCAGGACGACTTCGTACGTCGGACGCGGTACCTGAACGCGCGCTCGACCTTCCAGCGGCTGCTCGAGCTCGGCGCGGTCCCGGTCGTGAACGAGAACGACGTCGTCGCGACCGACGAGCTGGCGTACGGGGACAACGACCGCCTGGCAGCGCTGGTCGCGACGATGCTGGACGCCGAGGTGCTGCTGCTGCTCTCCGACGTCGAGGGCCTCCACGAGGCGGATCCCCGGACCGACCCCGACGCGGCGCTGATCCCGCGCGTCGACGACCCCGCGACGATCGACCGGTCGGGCCTCGGGGGTGTCGGGTCGTACGTCGGCAGCGGCGGGATGCGCTCGAAGGTGGACGCCGCCCACGTCGCCGTGCTGTCGTCCTGCCACGCGGTGATCGCGCATGCTCACGAACCCGACGTCGTGCGGCGGGTCCTGGACGGTGAGCGACTCGGGACCTGGTTCGTCGCCCAGGAGCGTCGCTACGAGGCGCGGCGCCTGTGGATCGGGTTCGCGCTCAGCCCCCACGGACGCATCACGGTGGATGCCGGTGCGGCGGACGCGCTTCGCCGCGGCGGGACGTCGCTGCTCGGCGTCGGCGTGACCGCGGCGGACGGCGACTTCGTCCGGGGTGACGCGATCGAGATCGCCGGTCCCGACGGGGCGGTGATCGCCCGCGGGCTGGTCAACTACGACGTCGGCGACGTCCGGCGCATCGCCGGATGGCGCACCGGTGACGCGGTGGACGAGTTCGGCCCCGGCTACGGCCGTGAGGTGGTGCACCGCGACGACCTGGTGCTGCTCGAGGGACGGACCGGCCCGAGCCCCGTCGCGTGAGCGCCGAGCGCGCCGCCGTCGTCACCGGCTCGGAGGGGTTCCTCGGCCGTCGGTTCGTGGCCGCCCTGGAGGGACACGGGTACCGGGTCCGGGGCGTCGATCTGCGCCGGACGTCCCCGACGACGACGGTCGGTGACATCACGGTGTCCGGCGAGTGGACGCGCCTGCTCGAAGACGCCGACCTCGTGGTGCACACGGCGGCCGTCGTCGGCGACCTGGGCAGCGCCCGCCAGCACTGGCGCGTGAACGCCGGTGGGACGGCGACGGTGGTCCGTGCCGCGACGCAGGCGGGGGTCGCCCGGTTCCTCCACCTGTCCTCCAAGGTCGTCTACGGTGACGACTTCCCCGACGGGATCGACGAGACCGCGCCGGTCCGCCCGACCGGTGTCCCCTACACGGACACGAAGATCGCCGCGGAGCACGAGGTCCTCCGGGCCGGCGCGGCCGGGGACGTCGCGGTCACGGTCGTGCGCTTCGGTGATGTCTACGGGCCCGGCTCGGAGCAGTGGATCGTGCGTCCCCTGCAGCTGCTGCGTCGACGTCTGGCCGTGCTCCCGGCGATGGGGCGCGGTGTGCTCACGCCCACGTACGTGGACGACGCGGTCGCCGGAGCGCTCGCGGCGGCGACGAGCGACGCCGGGGTGGACGAGGTCTTCAACATCACCGGCGGGGAGGGGATCGCGACCGCCGACTACTTCCGACCGCTCGGGGCGGCGGTCGGCCGGCCGGTCCCGCGGGTGCCGACGGTGGTCGCGCGCGTGACCGCCGCCGCCCTCGAGGCCGGCTTCCGGGTCGTCGGTCGCCGGCCCCCGGCGACCCGGCACGCGGTCAACTACCTCGTCCACCCGGGCACCTACGACATCGGCAAGGCGGCGGAGCTGCTCGGTTGGCACCCGCGGGTCGGTTTCGACGAGGGGATGGCCGCCAGCGTCGCCTGGGCGCGCGAGGTCGGACTGCTCGACGGCTCGGTCCAGTAGTCTCCCCGCGGCGCGGGAGGTGATCGATGCTGTGGGTCGCGGCCGCGGGGGGGTCGTTCACCGTGCTCGCCCTCTGGGTGATCGCGACCTACAACCGGCTGGTCCGCGCCCGCAACCGTGCACAGGAGGCGTGGGCCGGGATCGACGTCCAGCTCCAGCGTCGCGCGGACCTGGTCCCGAACCTCGTGGGGACGGTCGAGGGGTACCGCTTCCACGAGGAGCAGGTGCTGCGCGAGGTGACCGAGGCACGGACGCGCATCACCCGGGCGGGCGGACCCCGCGAGGCGGGGGAGGCCGACGAGCAGCTCGAGGCCGCGCTCGCATCGCTGTACGCGGTGGCCGAGAGCTACCCGGAGCTGAAGGCTAGCGACAACTTCCTCGCCCTCCAGCGCGAGCTCGCCGAGCTCGAGGAGGAGATATCGTTCGCCCGCCGCTACTACAACGCGCTGGCGGAACGCTTGAACACGGCGGTGCAGTCCTTCCCGACCCTGCTGATCGCCGGGATCCTCGGCTTCGCGCGGGTGGAGTACTTCAAGGCTGCCGCGGAGGCGCGTGCCACGCCGGCGACGGAGTTCGGGGCGTGATCCGACGGCTCCTGATCGTGCTCGGTGCCGCGGCGGCCCTGCTGGCGGCCGCCGCGACCGCGTCCGGGCAGGACCTGGGCTGGACGATCGAGTCGTACGACGTCGAGATCATCGTCGCCGAGGACGGCACGTTCACCGTGATCGAGGAGATCGCTGTCGACTTCGGGGACCTCGAGCACCGCGGCATCTTCCGGGAGATCCCGGTGCGCTACCGCTACGACGAGGAGCGGGACCGGGTCGTCGAGATCGACCGGTGGTCGGTGACGACGAGCGAGGGCACCCCCGACGACGTCCAGATCACCGAGCGGACCGCGGACGTCGAGGTCCGCATCGGCGACCCCGACACCTACATCACCGGGCGGCACACGTACCGCATCACCTACCGGGTCCGCGGTGCGCTGAACCGGTTCGAGACCCACGACGAGCTCTTCTGGAACGTCACCGGGCACGGGTGGGGCGTGCCGATCGAGGTCGCGCGCGCCACCGTCGTCGGAGCGCCTATCGAGCAGGTCACGTGCTTCGCGGGCCATCAGGGCTCGACGCAGTTGTGCGGGCGGGCCCGCGCCGAGACCGGCGCGTCGATGGCCGAGTTCGAGGCGACCGGGCTCGGCCCGCGCGAGGGGCTGTCCGTCGTCGTGGCGTTCACGCCCGGTGCGGTCGACGTGCCGCCGCCGCTGCTCGAGTACCGCTGGAGCCTCGAGCGCGCCTTCCTCGGCAGCCCGTTCGCGATCCCGCTCGCCGTTGTCGTTGCGGTCGCCGCGCTCGCCTGGTTCGTCCGGCTCCTGGCACGCGAGGGCCGCGACCGGGTCACCCGCGGTGGCCGCTCGGTCGACGGCCGGCTGGACGACGAGGCGGACGTGGGCCGCCGGTGGGTGAACCCGCGCGACGTGCCGGTGCGCTTCCGCCCGCCCGACGGGCTCCGGCCCGCGCAGCTCGGCGTGGTCATCGACGAGCGGGTCGACCCGGTGGATGTCTCCGCGACGATCGTCGATCTCGCGGTGCGGGGTCACCTCACGATCCGTGAGGAGGAGACGCGCGGGCTGTTCCGTAGCCGTAGCGAGTGGCACCTCACCCGCCGTCAGGACCCCGAGGGCGACGAGCTCCGCCCCTACGAGCAGCGGCTGCTCGACGGCCTGTTCGACGGTGACGACGAGGTGGCGATGTCGGATCTCGACGGGGAGTTCCACCGCGACTACCGCGCGGTGCGCGACCGCCTCTACGACGACGCCGTCGCCCGCGGGTGGTTCACCCGCTCACCGAAGGCGACCCGCGACCGGTGGGTCGCGATCGGCCTCGCGATCACGCTCGGGGGCGTCGCGCTCGTCTGGTTCCTCGCGTTGGCGACGACGTTCGCGGTCGCCGCCGTTCCGCTCGTGCCGCTCGGCGTCGCCGTCGTCGCCGCCCACCGGTGGATGCCGCACCGCACCCCGGAGGGCTCACGCGTCCTCGACGAGACCCTCGGGTTCCGCGAGTTCATCTCGACCGCGGAGCGGGGCCGGGCCGAGTTCGCCGAGGAGGAGGGGATCTTCACCCGGTACCTGCCGTACGCGGTCGTGTTCGGCGTGACCGACCGGTGGGCGCGGGCCTTCGAGCACCTCGGGGCCGCCGCGGCCGCCTCGGAGGCCGGCGTGTGGTACGTCGGGCCGGGCGGGTCGTTCCCCGACGTCGGGCGACTGTCGGCCGGGCTGTCCGACATGTCGTCGATCGCGGGCTCGAGCCTGTCGAAGACGCCGGCGAGCTCGGGTTCCTCGGGGTTCTCCGGTGGCGGCTCGGTCGGGGGTGGGTTCGGCGGCGGAGGCGGCGGCGGCTGGTGACCCGTGAGCGTCCGTCGGCACGGATGTGTACGGTCGCGCCATGGACAAGCTCGAGAAGCTCGAAGCCGGTCAGGCGATCCCGTTCGGCGGCGATCGGGTGACCTACGTCCCCGACGAGCTGGCCACGGCGTTCCGGCCCGGGGACACGCTGATCGTCCTGCAGGACGACGGCGACCTCCTCCACGTGCCGCGTGAGGACGGGCTCGCAGCCGAGGAGGCGGTCGGACGGGCAGCGCACGCCTTCGCCCGCATGGGTGCGGTCGACGACGAGCAGATCAGCGCCTTCTTCGATCGCTTCGCGACCGCACTGGAGGACGACGGCACCTTCGCCCCGATCGCCGACGCGAACGCCCGGGACGTCGAGCGCGCGCGCGACCGGGGCCGCTCGACCACCCGTCTCGTCCTGTCCCAGCGGATGCGCGCGAACATGATCGACGGGCTGCGGGCCTGGCGCGACGCGCCGAGCGGACGTGGCCGGGTGGTGTCCACCACCGAGCACACGGGGTGGCGCGTGGAGGAGGTGGTCGACCGCCTCGGCGTCGTCGGGTTCGTCTTCGAGGGGCGGCCGAACGTCTTCGCCGACGCGACCGGCGTGCTGCGCGGCGGCAACGCGGTCGTCTTCCGCATCGGCAGCGACGCGCTGGACACGGCCCGTGCCATCGTGACGCACGCCCTGCGCCCCGCGCTGCGCGACGCCGGGCTCCCGGAGGGCGCCGCGTCCCTGGTCGACAGCCCGGCGCACGCGGCTGGCTGGGCGATGTTCGCCGACGCCCGGCTCGCACTCGCGGTCGCGCGCGGGTCGGGGGAGGCGACCCGGCAGCTCGGCGCCGTCGCGCGGCAGGCCGGCAACCCCGTGAGCCTGCACGGGACCGGCGGCGCGTGGATCGTCGCCGCCTCGTCAGCCGACGCCGATGTGTTCGCCGCCGCGGTCCGCAACTCCCTGGACCGCAAGGTGTGCAACACGCTCAACACGTGCTGCATCGTCGCCGAGCGTGCGGGCGACCTCGTCCCGGTCTTCCTCGACGCGGTGCTCGCCGCCGGCGGCGACCGCGGGGCGAACCCGAAGCTGCACGTCGCCGGGGAGGCGCGCGCCGACGTCCCCGACGACTGGTTCGAGCGCGAGGTGGCGATCGGCCGCGCGGACGGCGAGCACCACGAACCCCAGGCGGAGACGATCGCGGTCGAGGATCTCGGCCGCGAGTGGGAGTGGGAGGACAGCCCGGAGGTGTCGCTCGCGGTCGTCGGGTCCGTCGACGAGGCGGTCGCGCGGTTCAACGAGCTGAGTCCCAGGTTCGCCGCATCGCTGATCTCGGCGGATGAGGAGGAGCACGCGCGGTTCTTCGATGCGGTCGACGCCCCGTTCGTCGGCGATGGGTTCACGCGCTGGGTGGACGGCCAGTACGCGCTCGGCACCCCGGAGCTGGGGCTGTCGAACTGGGAGCACGGACGTCTGTTCGCGCGCAGCGGGATCCTCTCGGGCGACTCGGTCTTCACCGTCCGCCTGCGTGCCGTGCAACACGACCCGCACCTCCGCCGGTAGCCGGTCGATGGACCTCGGGCTCGATGGCTGGCGCGTGATCGTCACCGGAGGATCCGGTGGGATCGGCAGCGCCACCGCGCGCGCGTTCGCCGAGGAGGGCGCGCGGGTGGCCGTCCACTACCACCGGAAGCGTGAGGTCGCGGAGGAGCTCGCCGCCGAGCTCGACGGCGTCGCGGTCGGCGCGGACCTCCGTGACGAGCACGCCGCGGGCCGGCTCGTCGCACTCACGGTCGCCGCCTTCGGAGGGATCGACGCGTGCGTGGCGAACGCCGGCGTGTGGCCGCGTACCGACGCGGCGCTGTGGGACCTCTCCCTGGACCGGTGGCGGGACACGATGGCGTCGAACCTGACGGCGACGTTCCTCACCGCCAGGGCGTTCCTGCGGCACCTGACCTCCGCCGACGAGGACGTCCGCGACGACCCGTCCCTCGTGATGACCTCCTCCACCGCGGGCCTCCTCGGCGAGGCCGGCCACGCCGACTACGCGGCGGCCAAGGCCGCGATCGCCGCCGGGCTGCTGCCGTCGCTGAAGAACGAGCTCGTGCGGATCGCGCCGCGTGGGCGGGTCAACGTCGTCGCGCCAGGGTGGACCGTGTCGCCGATGACCGATCGCGACCTCGGTGCCGGGGACGTCGCCCGCGCGACCGCGACGATGGCGCTGCGCAAGGTGGCCGAGCCGGAGGACGTCGCCGCCGCCGTGGTCTGGCTGACCTCGCCGGTCGCTGCCGGCCACGTCACCGGGCAGGTGCTGACCGTCGCTGGGGGGATGGAGGGACGGCTGCTCCACGACCCCGACGAGCTCCCCGACACCTGACGGGAGGAGCGCGGACGATGGACGGTGACGCACCCGAGGCGTACCGGCCCGAGACGTACGGCGAGCGGTGGGCGGCGACCTACGACGAGTTCGTGTCGGGGGAGCGGACGGTCACCCCAGCGTCCCGGCTCGACACGGACGCGACCGTGAGCGTGCTCGCCG
>CAZADJ010000022.1:0-3074 GCA_964483845.1 uncultured Actinomycetota bacterium
GTCATCTGCCCGTACATCATCAGCCCGGCCGCCTCGAGCTCCCAGAAGTGCTCCCACGTCGCCCAGTCGGGCACGAGCAGGCTGTTCGCGATCAGCACGCGCGGCGCGAGCTCGTGGGTGGTGAAGATCCCGACGGGCTTCCCGGACTGGACGAGGAGCGTCTCGTCGTCGCCGAGGTCGAGGAGGCTCGCGACGATCGCGTCGAAGCTGTCCCAGTCGCGGGCGGCCTTGCCCCGCCCGCCGTACACGACGAGCTCCTCGGGCCGCTCCGCGACCTCCGGATCGAGGTTGTTCTCGAGGCAGCGCAGCGCGGCCTCCTGGAGCCAGCCGCGAGCGCGGAGGCGCGATCCGCGCGCCGCGCGGACGGTCCGTGACTCACCCACCGTGGCCTCCAACTCCGGTCGCCCCCGACGCTAACGGTTCGCGGTGCCGGCCGCGGCGGACCACCGGGCGGGCATCCCCTCCTGCCCTCCCCACCCCGGTGCCGATCACCGGTCGACCTCCTCGCCGGCCCGCCAGACGTGTCGCGCCTGCGTGCCCCAGCCCCACGCGAGCTCCCCCTCGTGGGCGGCATCCCAGGCGACGATGTCCGCCCGGGCGCCCGCCCGCAGCACCCCCCGGTCGCCGAGACGCAGGGCCCGCGCGCCGCCCCGGGTCGCGGCCCGCAGCGCCTCGTCCACCGACAGCCCGACCCCCCATACCGCCAGGGCGATCACCGGGCTCATCGCTGTGAGCCCAGACGCGCCGGGGTTGTGGTCACTGCCGAGGGCGAGCACCGTCCCTGCCTCCCGGAGCGCCTCCACGTCCGGCGGTGCCCCCAGTGCCAGGGCGGTCGTCGGGCACAGGGTCGCGACCACGCCCGCTCCAGCGAGAGCGTGTGCGTCCTCCGACGTCATGCGCAACAGGTGGTCCGCCGAGGCACACCCGAGCTCGGCGGCGAGCAGCGCCCCGCCGGTCCGCTCGAGCTCGTCGGCGTGGATCCGCGGGACGAGACCCGCCTCGCGACCTGCAGTCAGCACCCGACGGGACTCCTCGACCGTGAAGTACCCGGCGTCGCAGAACACGTCACACGCGTCGGCGCCGGCGGCAGCGGCTGCGTCCGACCAGCCGGCGACCGCCTCCACGTAGCCGTCCCGGTCGGCCGAGCGCTCCGGCGGGAGGGCGTGCGCCGCGAGGAACGTGATGTGCACGTCGGGCAGGCGCGGATCGCCGCGCATGTCGGCGAGCATCCGGACCGCGTCGAGCTCGCCGTCCCGGGTCAGGTGGTAGCCGGTCTTGGCCTCGACCGTGGTCGTCCCGGACCGCAGCCACCTGCGCATCCGGGCGCGCACGCCCACTTCGAGCTCGTCGCGGTCGACCGCACGGGTCGCAGCGACCGTCGCGGCGATCCCGCTCTCCTCGTCGAGATCGGTGTACGCGATCCCGCGGGAACGCGCGACGATCTCGGCGGCGCGAGGTCCGGGGTGCACGGGGTGCGTGTGGGCGTCGATCAGGCCCGGCGTGACGAGGCTGCCGCCGACGTCGGTGGCATGGTCGGCCCGGTCGAGCAGCTCCCCGGGCGCGTCGTCGCGCTCGCCCGTCCACACGATGCGGTCCCCGTCGATCACCACCGTGGCCCCCTCCACGACGACCGGATCCGCTCCGGTCCAGAGCCGTCCGACACCGGTGATCGCTCGCACGGTCACCCGTCGACTCCCGCATCGACGACCGCTCGGATCGCCAGGTCGAGCTCGCGGCCGACGTCGACGTCCACGTGCTCGCCGTCCGCCACGATGACCCTCCCGTCGGCCACGACGTGGGTCACGTCGGTCGCGCTGGCGCCGTACACGACGGCCGCGGCGGGTGCCGACCCCGGCGTGCCGGCGAGCCGCGGCGATCCCGTGTCGACCGCGACGAGATCGGCGCGCTGTCCGACGGCGATGGATCCCGCGTCCCAACCCAGCGCGCTCATCCCCCCAGCGGTGACGTCGGCGAGGAGCTGCTCAGGGGTGTGGAGGCCGCGACGCCCGGTGATGAGCCGTTCGTCGAGCTCGACCGCGCGGGCCTCCTCGA
This sequence comes from uncultured Actinomycetota bacterium, assembly GCA_964483845.1. Taxonomy (GTDB): domain Bacteria; phylum Actinomycetota; class Nitriliruptoria; order Nitriliruptorales; family JAHWKO01; genus CAZADJ01. The sequence goes on from CAZADJ010000022.1 coordinate 2,053, forward strand.
AGAGATCGATCACCGCGTGGCTGTCCGAGCCCATGCACAGCGGCGATCCCGCCCGGCGCAGCGCCGCAGCCGGTCCGACGCCGTCTCCGAGGGCCCGCTCGGTCGTCGGGCAGAGGCAGATCGCGGTGCCCGAGCCGCCGAGCATGCCGACGTCCTCCTCGGTGAGGTGCGTGGCGTGGACGGCGGTGGCGCTCGTCCCGAGCACGCCGTGATCGCGTAGCAGGCCGGTCGGGGTGCGTCCGGTCGCTGTCACCGCGGCTTCGTTCTCGGCCGGTTGCTCCGAGACGTGCGCGTGCACCGGCACGTGGCGCTCTGCTGCCCAGGTCGCGACCGTCCGCATCGACGGCCCGTCGACGGCGCGCACGCTGTGGATCCCCGCCCCGAGCCGCACGTGGTCGCCCGCCGGTGGGTGCGCGGCGCGCGACGCCCACGACTCCGCGTCCCCGTCCGAGAAGCGGCGCTGCACGCCCGTCAGCGGCTCGTCGTTCACCCCACCCCGCAGGTAGCACGTGTCGATCAGCGTGAGCCGCACCCCCGCCTCCGCGGCCGCGGCGACCAGCGCCGCGCGCATCGCGTTCGGATCGTCGTACGCGCCACCGTCCGGCCGGTGGTGGACGTAGTGGAACTCCCCCACCGCCGTGATCCCGGCGAGCGCCATCTCCGCGTAGGTCGCACGCGCCAGCGCGTGGTAGCGGTCGGGATCGAGCCGCCCCGCCACCTCGTACATCGTCTCGCGCCAGCGCCAGAAGTCACCGGTGCCGCCCTCCGTGCGCGCCCGCAGCGCGCGGTGGAAGGCGTGGCTGTGCGCGTTCGCGAGCCCGGGGATGACCAGGCCGGGCAGTGGGGACGCACCCGACGGTCGGTCCGCGTCCTCGCGCACCTGGGTGATGTGCCCGGCGTCGACGTCGATGACCACGTCCCGTGCGGGTCGCCCGAGCCACGCCCGTGAGGCGAACCACGTGGAGGTCTTCGACACCCCGACTCCCGCTCACGGCGACGACACGCACGGTAGTCACCACGAC
>CAZADJ010000022.1:3174-6486 GCA_964483845.1 uncultured Actinomycetota bacterium
GTTCCGGCCCTCCGAGGTGTCCGGGCGCCGCATCGTCCGACTCACGGTCTGACCGCCGCTCTCAGCCCGCGCCCGGCGACCCCTCCAGGGACGGCTCGAACCGCTGCGGGTCCTCCATGTACGCGCGGAAGCTCCGCGACAACCGAGCCGCGTGGAAGCCGTCGAGGTAGCGGTGGTCGATGGTCGCGGCGATGTTCACGATCGGTCGAGGGCGCACCGTGTCGTCATCGAGGACGACGGGGCGGCGCCGGACCTCGCCGACGAGGATCAGCAGCGGCACGCGGTAGTACGGCGACAGCGGCGCGTAGGCGTGCTGGATCCCGAACATCCCGACCGAGGAGACCATGGCGCTACCGAAGGTCTGGCGCTCCACGCCGAGCGCGCCGAGGTCCAGGTCGAGGTCGATCGCCAGCCACGCGGCCAGGCGCAGCATCACGCGCAGCACCCGGGGCGGGACGCGCTCCAACAGGGACTTGCTCCGACCGAACTCCTCGTCCTCGCCGGTGTGGATGCGCTCCGCCCGTGCGCGCAGCTCCGCGGCGATCTCGACCGCGGACCGCTGGTCAGCGTGCTCGATCCTGACCCCGCTCAGCTCCTGGCCGCGTTCCGCGGAGACGATGAAGAAGATGTCGATCGAGTCGCGCTGGACGAAGCGGCCCCGGAACAGCCGGCCGTTCAGGTCGGGGTTCTCCGCGAACGCGTGCGCCAACGCGCGCCCGGCTACGTGCGTCATCGTGAGGTGGTGACCCGCCTCACGTGCAGCCGCGATGAACGCGAGCGCGCCGCCCGCCTCGACCTCGAGATCGCCGTAGATCTGGGGGTCGTTCGGTCTCCCCCAGCTCGATGCGGCGATCTTGCGCCAGCCGCGCAGCTTCCTCGTCTCGCCCATCACCTGCTCGGGGTCGCCCACGGGGCCGCCGGCCGGGCCGCCCGTCGGCGGCCATCGTAGGCGTCTGTCCACAGGACACCTCGATCGATCCCCTGCATACCGCTCGGTGACCGCACGCTGCGGGAGCGATGTGGTCGCAGCAGCCCGAGCGGATCCCCCGCGCCATCGGTCCGGTGGCGGTCTGGGCGCTCGCCGCCCTGGCCGGAGCTGCGCTCGGATCGGTCCGCCTGGGCACGCTCAGGCCGGCCGTTTCCTGGGTGCTCCTGGCCGCCGGTCTCCCGCTGCCCATCCTCCACCGACGTCTCACGCCCAGCCGTGGATCGTCGCTCGTCCTCCTCGCCGTGTTCCTGGTCGCGGCCGGTGCCGCCGGGGTCCGGGCGACCGTGGCCGGGACCGGCCCGCTCGTGGATCTCGCCCGTACCGGCGGGGTCGCCCCGATGCGGGCGATCGTCGCCAGCGAGCCACGCCCCGGGGGTCCAGGGTGGTGGACGGTCGTGCGCGTGGACCGTGTCGGCGAGATCCGGACGCGGACGGGGGCGCTCCTGCGGGGGGACGGGGACCCCCCACCGCTCGGCACGGTCTTCACCGGCACGGCGTCCGCGCGCCCGCTGGACCACGAGGGCTTCGACGCGCACGTCCGCCGCCAACACGCGGCGGTCGAGCTCCGACCGGTCCGTTGGCGGACCGCCGCGCGACCAGGACGGCTCGCACGCGCCAGCGAGCACGTCCGCGCACAGTTGCGGACCGCGGCGCAGCGAGCGCTCCCCCCGCCGCTGGACGGTCTCGCGGTCGGCCTCGTCACCGGTGATCGGCGCCTCATCCCCGAGGAGGTCGACGACGCCCTCCGTGACACCGGGCTCACACACCTCGTGGTCGTGAGCGGCGCGAAGGTGGCGATCGTCGTCGCCGGGACGTTGCTGGCGATGCACGTGCTCGGCATCGGCCCGCTCGCTCGTCGTCTGTCCGTCGCCTCGGTGGTGGCCTGGTACGCGTTCGTGAGCCGATGGGAGCCCAGCGTCCTGCGCGCGTCGGTGATGGTCGCGCTCCTCCTCGCGGTCGAGGCGCGCGGCCACCTGCGCGACGCGCGTCACGCGCTGGCCGGGGCGGTACTCGTCCTCGTGCTCTTCGACCCGGGCCTCGCGGCCTCGCCCGGGCTACTCCTCTCGGCGGGAGCCACGGCCGGCGTGCTGGTCGTCGCGCCGCTGATCCGGCGCCGGCTGGACGCGCTCCCGGGACGCGTGGCCGATCTGCTCGCCGTGACCCTCGGGGCCCAGATCGGCGTCGCACCACCGCTGCTCACGACCTTCGGGGAGCTGCCGCTCGCCTCGGTCCCCGCCAACATCGTCGCCGTGCCGGCCGCCACGGTCTCGTCGGTCCCGGTCTTCGCCGCCACCGTGCTCGCGACGGTCGACGAGGCGGTGGCCGCACCCCTCCTCGCCGCTGCCCGACCCGGCCTGTGGGTCATCGCCGCTGCCGCGCGCACCCTGGCGGGCTCCGGGGGCTGGGTGCGGACCGACGCCCCCGCGACGGTCCTGTTCGCGCTGGCCGCGGCCGGGTGGATGCTGTCACGCCCGGGAGCGCGCCGGGCGCGCATCGCCGCGGTCGCGACCGGGCTCGGGGCGGTCGCCGCGGTCGCCCCGGTGGCGGGCGGCCTCGTGCCGACGCGCGGACTCACCGTCACCGCCGTGGACGTCGGCCAGGGCGACGCGCTCCTGATCGAGTCCCCGTCCGGCCGCGTGCTCTACGACGCAGGGCCCGACGGTGCCGCGGCGCGGTGGCTGCGCAGCAACGGGCGCCGCAGCCTCGACCTCGTCGTCGCCTCCCACCCGCACGACGACCACGTCGCCGGGACCATCGACGTGCTGCGCCACCTCCGCGTCCACACGCTGTGGCTCCCGGCCGGCTGGGAGGACCACACCGCGCTGGAGGAGGCCAGCGCGCTCGCCGATCGCCTCGGCATCCCGGTGCACGAACCGACCGTCGGAGAGGTCGGGGCCGTCGGCGACCTGCGCATCGAGGTCCTGGGACCGCCCCCCGGACGGCCGTTCCGCGCGTCGCAGAGCGAGGCGAACGACTCATCGACGGTCGTTCGCGTCCGGTGGCGTGATGCGACGGTGCTGCTCACCGGCGACGTGGAGGAGACCGCCCAGCTCGACCTGCTGGACCGGATCGGCCCCGGCCTCGCCGCCACGGTGATGCAGGTCCCCCACCACGGCGCCGCCACGAGCGTGCCCGAGTTCCTGCGTGCGCCGAGCGCTCGGGTCGCGATCGTCTCCGTCGGGCGCGGCAACCCCTACGGTCACCCCCATCCGGAGACCATCGCGGTCCTGGAGGCCGCTGGTGTCGAGGTGCTCCGCACGGACCTCGACGGCACCCTCCGCGTGCCCGTGCCCTCACGCCGCGGCGACTCGGCCGGTCACCCG
>CAZADJ010000022.1:6586-15693 GCA_964483845.1 uncultured Actinomycetota bacterium
GCCGCCACCTGCCGGGCCGCATCGAGGATCTCGTCCTCGCCCAGCAGGACGGTCGCCGCCGCCGGTCCGAGCGGGACGTAGCTGTCGGCCGAGCGGACCGCGGCGAGGGGTCCCGGGAAGCCGCGACGGACCAGCTCCGCGACGATGGCGTCCGCCACGCCCCCGCTCGCGCGGCACTCGTCGGCGATCAGCACGCGCCCGCACTCCTCCGCGTGAGCGGTGACGGCATCCATCGGCAACGGCGCCAGCCACCGCAGGTCGACGACCCGCGCCCGCACGCCCTCGTCGGCCAGCCGTCGTGCCGCCCGCAGCGACATCCGCAGCCCGTTCGCGTAGGAGACGATGAGGAGGTCGTCGGCCCCGGCGTGGTGCACACCGACCGCGCCCGGTAGGAGTGCGGTTCCCGGCGGGGGGTAGTCACCGAGCCATCCCCCGTCACCCTCCTCGTGCAGGTCCCGCTCGTGGTACAGCGCGATCGGCTCCAGGAAGCACACCACCCGGGCGGTCGCAGCCGCGACACCCAGGGCACCGCGCAGCAGCCGTGGTCCGTCAGCCGCGCGTGACGGGGCGACGAGCACGATCCCGGGGATCTCGCGGAGGGCGGCGATGGCGTTGTCGTTGTGGAAGTGACCCCCGAAGCCCCGCTGGTACGCGAAGCTGGCGATGCGCACCACCATCGGGTTGCGTACCTCGCCGCCGGAGAAGAACGCGGTGGACCCCGCCTCTCCCCGGAGCTGGTCGAGCGCGTTGTGCGCGTAGGCGAGGTACTGGATCTCCGGCACCGGCAGGAAGCCCAGCTGCGCAGCTCCCTGTGCGATCCCGAGGATCGTGGTCTCGTCGAGCAGCGTGTCGAACACGCGGCCGGTCCCGAACGCGTCCTGCAACCCGGCCGTCAGGTGGTACACACCGCCCTTGCGGCCCACGTCCTCGCCGAAGACCAGCATCTCCGGCCGGCGCAGCATCTCGTCGTGGAGGGCCGCGTTGAGCAGTGCCCCGAGGGTGCGCTGCGTCGCCGCCGTCGCCTCCTCCGGCAGGCGGTCCCCGAAGTGTCGTCGTCGCTCCTCGGAGGCGACCGCACCGACCGCATCGCGACGCGCTGCGTCCCCGTCGCCGTCCCCGTCGAGCAGCGGTGCCATCACCGCCTCCCGGGAGGCGAGGTGCGGTCGTCCGACGACGTCCTCGGCGGCCCCCCGGACCTCCGCAGCCACGCGGTCGAGCAGGTCCAGCAGCGCCGCCGGCTCCGCCGCACCCGACCCCACCAGCGCCCGTGCGTTCGCGAGCAGCGGATCACGCTGCTCGTCGGCGGCGATCTGCTCCCGGTCTCGGTAGCCGGCCTCGACGTCGCTGCCGGCGTGGCCCCACAGGCGCACCGTGTCCAGGTGGAGGAACGTCGGCGCTCGTGTCCGACGGCAGCTCTCGACCGCCTCGGCCACGGTCGCCCAGATCTCCACCAGGTCGCCTCGGGCCCGCACGTACCGCAGGTGGTCGAGCCCGCCGACCGTCGACGCGATCCAACGGGGCGGCGTGCGCACCGAGATGCCCAGGCGGTTGTCCTCGCACACGAACAGGATCGGGGTCGGACTACCCAGCCGGTGCGCGTACCGGGCGGCGTTCAGCCCGGCGAGCGCGGTCGCGTGGTTGACCGACGCGTCCCCGAAGGAGCAGCACACGATGCTGTCCGGGGGGATCGGGAGCTCGATCCCGAGCCGTCGCGCACGCTCGATCGCGAACGCGATCCCGACCGCCTTGGGCAGGTGCGATCCGATGGTGCTGGTCTGCGGGAGCATCCAGAGCCGGTGACTGCCCCAGACCTTGTGGCGCCCGCCCGCGACGGGGTCGTCGGCGGCCGCCGTCAGCGACAGGAGGGTGTCACGCACGGCGTCGGTCCCAGGGTCCTGGCGCGACCGGGCCAGCACGAAGCCGCCCGAGCGGTAGTGGAGCAGCGCGGGATCGGTGGTGCGCAGCAGCGTCCCGACCACCGCGTTCTGCTCGTGACCGGCCGAGGAGATCGTGTAGTAGCCGAGGCCGCGGGCCCGGAGCTCGCGGGCGACCACATCGAGCTCCCGCGAGGTGACCTGGTCCTCGAAGACGGCGCGCGCGGTCCCGACCGTCAGCGGGCTGTCCGCGGTGATCGGCTCGTCGTCGGCCCGTGCGCGACCCGCGAAGCCCGCGCCTTCCAGGTAGCGGCGGAGGTTGGTCTGCACGGCCTCGACGCGGTCACCGATCACGACCGCGGCCCTCCCACCGGTCGCGTCGGCGTCGTCGGCCGACAGGAGTCAACGCTCGTCCTCCTCCGCCGGGATCGGCTCGGACGACGTCACCCGCCGGCCACCGCACGTCCAGCAGGCGTAGACGTCGTGGAAGCCGGCGGGCGTGCGCTGATCGCCGCGGCCCCGCTCCCAGAGGGGCTCGGGCGTGTGGCGGAGGTCGGCCGAGCCGCACAACCCGCAGCGCAGCGTCGTGTCCCGGACCCACTCGTGGCCGCAAGCACCACAGCTGATCACCGGGGCGCCGTCGCCGGTCGTCCGGACCGCCTCGAGCTGCTCGTCCTCGCCGCACGCGGGGCAGCTCACCAGCGGCAACGGTGTCCTCCGGATCCGACGGCGGACGGACTCCCAGACGAGGGCCGCACCGGAGGGTACCCGCTGGCCGGCTCCCCCCGGTGCGCGGGTGTCGGCGACCTCCGACGGTGGCGGCGGCGAGGTCCGACGCGTACCGTCGCCGGTCAGTGGACGTCGAGCGATGAGCGGCGGAGTGAACGTCCGGGGGACCCTGGCGGAGCGTCGATCGCGGTGGATCGCCGCCGTCATCGGCGTGCTCATCCTCGCGACGTCCGTCCTCGCCCTCGCGACGACCTCCTGGGCGAACGGGCTCGCCGACGAGCAGCGTCTCTTGCCCGGCACGGTGGTGGCCGGCGTGGACGTCGGCGGACGGACCTTCGACGAAGCCAGCGACTCCGTCTCCGCCTCGCTGGCCGAGGATCTCGATCGCACCCTCCGGATCGTGCACGGGGAGCGCGAGTGGACCGTCACGCCGCGTCAGCTCGCGGCCACCGCGGACGCGTCCGCCGCGGTGCGCGCAGCGCTCGACCACTCGGGCGCCCTCGGCGTCGTGCGGCTCGCGACGGTCCGCTGGCTCGGTGCCCGCGCGAACATCAGCGTCGACGCCGCGGTCACTGCACCGGAGGCGCGCCTCGGGGTGTTCACGCGCGGTCTCGCCGAGGAGATCGACGTGGAGGTCCGCAACGCCGCCATCACCTGGAACGGTGACGACCTCGACATCACGCCGTCCGTCGTCGGGCTCGAGGTCGATCGCTCCGCCACGATGGAGGCGCTCCGCACCGCGATCGGCGACGGCGGCACCAGGGTCGACCTCCCGGTCACCGAGACCCCGCCGGAGGTCCCCACCGAACTCGCGGAGAGCGCCCTGCCGCCGGTCGGCACGGCGGTGAACACCGCGCTCGACCGCTCCGTGTCCGTCACCGACGGCGAGGCCGAGTGGCGCGTCAGCGCGCGCGATCTCGGAGCCGCTCCGCTCCTCGACGACGTCGTCCCAGCCGCCTACGCGGCGGCGAGGGACCGGGACGGGGCCGAGCTCGGTGCGGATCACGACCTCGACGCCGACGTCGGGCTGTCGTTCGACGAGGAGGCGTTGGACGGGTACGTCGCAGAGCTCGCCGGCCACACCGACGTCCCGGCGCGCGACGCCAGCCTCGACTGGTCGAGCGGCTGGATCGAGCGCGTGCCCGGACGGGACGGTCTCGCGCTGGACCGGCAGCGAGCCGCAGACGACCTCGTCGCCGCCCTGCGTGGCGCCGCCGACCGGGTCGAGCTCCAGGTCGGCCCCGCCCGACCCCGCGTCACCCTCGACGACTACCGACACGTCCTCCTCGTCCGACAGAACGAGCGCATGCTGTACCTGTACGTTGACGGCGAGATCACCCACGAGTGGCCGGTCGCGGTCGGCACCTCCGGCCAGCCGACGCCGACCGGCGAGTTCCGTGTCGGCGCCAAGCGGTCCCAGCCGACCTGGCACAACCCCGCGCCCACCACGTGGGGACGGAACATGCCCCGGGTCATCGGGCCCGGCCCCGACAACCCGCTCGGCCTGCGCGCCCTGAACTGGAACCGCAACGGTCACGACACGTTGATCCGGTTCCACGGCACGCCCCAGGAGCACAGCATCGGACAGGCCGCCTCCGCTGGCTGCGTGCGCATGTTCAACCCGGATGTGATCGAGCTGTACGACCTCGTGCCCAGCGGCGCCGCGATCGTCTCGATCCGTGAACCCAACCCGCGCCCGATCGACCACGGCGACCCCGACGACGAGGCCGAGGGGGACGACGGCGCGGACGGCGAGGGCGACAGCGAGGGCGACGACGAGGGCGAGGACGCCGAGGCGGACGACTGACACCCGGGCGCCCGGGAGCGGTCAGCCGCCGCAGCTCCCCACGCGATCGACATCACGTCGGCCGACCTCGTCTCAGAGCGTCACGATGGTGTCCAGGGTGATCTCGGGGTGCTCCCGCTCGATGCGCTCGAGCTGGTAGCGGCTGGAGAACAACGCGAGCGGCGTGCCGTCGGCCCGGTGGTGGACCTCGGCCTCGCGTCGTCCACGCAGGACCCGCTCACCCTCGGCGTCCGTGCGGCGCGCCAGCTCGAAACGCGTCGGCTCCAGGCGCGCCGGCGACCCGAACTCGTGCTCGAAGCGCCACGAGGCGACGTCGAACTGCAGCGGCCCGACGGCCGCGAGCACCGGCGCCTGGTCCCCACGCTCCGGGTGCCGCAACACCTGGACGACGCCCTCCTCGTCGAACGCCTCCAGCGCGCGGCGGAACTGCTTCACGCGCGAGCGGTCGGCCGGGTGCGCCACGCGGAAGTGCTCCGGCGCGAAGGTCGGCGGCGGGGGGAACGCCACCGGATCCTCCCCGTCGTGGAGGGTGTCGCCGATGCGCAGCTCGGTCGCGTTGACCAGGCCGATGATGTCGCCCGGGAACGCCTCCTCGAGCGTCGTGCGCTCCTGGCCGAAGACCTGGTGCGCGTAGCGCATCGAGAAGGGACGCTCGGTGCGTGCGCACTGCGCCGACATACCGCGCTCGAAGCGTCCCGAGCAGACGCGCACGAAAGCGATCCGGTCGCGGTGGTTCGGATCCATGTTGGCCTGCACCTTGAAGACGAACCCGGAGAACGGCGCCGTGATCGGGTGCTCCGCGCCGTCCGTCGTCCGGCGCGGCAGCGGCGGCGGTGCCATGCCGACGAGCGCGTCCAACAGCAGCCGCACCCCGAAGTTGTTCAGGGCGGAGCCGAAGAACACCGGCGTCGTCTCGCCGGCGAGGAACAGCTCCCGGTCGTGGTCCAGTCCGAGGCTGTCGAGCAGCCCCAGCCCGTCGGTGACCTGCCCGCTCCGATCGTGCTCGGCCGGATCGAAGGGCACGATCCGCTCCCCGGCACGGGTGCTCCCGTGCACGCTCGCGGTGAACTCGTGGAAGGTTCCGTCACGGCGGTCGACGACCCCCTCGAAGTGGCCCTCCGGGCTCACCGGCCAGGTGACCGGCGTCGCGATCAGCCCGATCTCCTCCTCGATGTCATCGAGGACCTCGAGCGGATCCGGGGACGGGCGGTCGAGCTTGTTCACGAACGTGACGATCGGCGTGCCGCGCCGCCGGCAGACCTCGAACAGCTTCTTGGTCTGTTCCTCGACCCCGCGGGCGGCGTCGAGCACCATCACCGCCGCGTCGACCGCGGACAGCACCCGGTAGGTGTCCTCGGAGAAGTCGCGGTGCCCGGGTGTGTCGAGCAGGTTCATGACGCGGCCCTCGTGGGTGAAGCGGACCGCCGCGGAGCTGACCGAGATCCCGCGCTGGCGCTCGACCTCCATCCAGTCCGACGTCGCCTCGCGGGCCGCCTTCCGGCTCCGCACCGCCCCCGCCTCCACGATGGAGCCCGAGTACAGGAGGAACTTCTCCGTCAGGGTCGTCTTGCCCGCGTCCGGGTGCGAGATGATGGCGAAGGTGCGGCGGCGCGCAGCCTCCTCGGCGATGTCGGCGTGCTCGTGCATGGGCGGACCCGGATCGGAGACGATGTGTCGCCCACGGCCGCGCGCGTCCCGGAGCGGCCGGGAACGTCGTGGGGGGCGAGCGCTGTCACGGTACCGCAGCTCGACACGCGGTCACGGCGCCCTGGACGGGGATCCCGCGCGATCCACGGGTCGGTCTACGGGCTCGGGTCGAGACGGGCGAGGATCGCGCCGCCGGAGATGGCGAGCACCGCCGTGCGCAGCCTCGGGTCCTCCACCACGTCGCGTACCAGTCCCGGCAGCGGCGCCTGGTCGCCCGGGACCGCGCCATCGGGCTCCACGTCGAGGAGCATCACCACACCGCCCGGAGCGAGCAGTCGCACCGCGTGCTGGTGCAGGTCCCGCTCGCCGTCACGCGCGGCGCAGATCACCACGAGCTCGTAGGCACCGTCCGACAGGCGCCCCAGCACCTCACCCGGCGGACCGGGGATGATCCGTGCGTGCGCCTCGCCCGGGTCGGTCCGCAGCAGATCACGGACCGCGTCGACGTCGCCGTCGTCCACCCCGAGCAGGGTGACCGTCCCCCCGGCGGGCATGCCACGCAGCGCCCACCACGCCGCCTCACCTCCGGCGCCGTCCATCACGGCGACGTGGTTGGCCCCCAGGCAGCCCACCAGCCAGGAGACCACGGCGCCGGTGCCCGGGGACAGCTCCGCGGTCTCGACCGGGGGATGCCCCATCCGCCCGGTCGCCAGCGCGTCGGCGAGCCGCTCCAACGGCCCCCGTTCACGACCGTGAGCACCTCCACCACCGTCGACAGCCGCGTCCGCCTCGCCTGCGCCGTCCGACGCGGACGACACTTCCTCGGCGGCGGGAGCCGTCGGTCGGAACAGCTCGTCGACGCCCGGGAGGCGCGCTCGTCTCTCCCTGCTCGTTGGGTCCTCCCCATCCGTCACCGGTGAACGCTAACCGCGATCCCGCGCGAAGGGAAGCCGGCGCGCGGCCCACCACGGCGGTTCCGGATCCCCTCAGACCCCGGCCACGGCCTCCAGCTCCGTCAGCGCCTCCTCCAGGTGGTCGATGAGACGCTGGACGCTCGGCAGTGCCTTGCGGTCCGCGGTGATGCCGAACTCCATCGATCCCGCGTACGACGTCTGCGTGATGTTGATCGCGAAGCCCTCGGTGAGCAGCGACGCCGGGTACATCCCCTCCATCTCCGCCCCGTTCCAGTACAGGGGGCGCTCGGGGCCGGGGAGGTTGGAGATGACGAGGTTGTACGAGGGTCGCGGCAGCCGCGGGGCGAGTCCGGTCAGCGTGCCGAGCAGGATCGGCGCGGTCATGACCAGCCCGTACTGGACCAGCTGCGTCGGGCTCAGGCTCCCGAGGCGCTCCTTCACGCGGAGCATCGAGGTCCGTATGACCTCGATGCGTTCCTCGGGGTCGAGCAGGTGGGTGGCGAGGTTCGCCGGAGCGAGCGTGATGGCGTTGCCAGCGTCGGTGTCATCACGGCGGAACGAAACCGGGACGAGCGCCACGAGCGGGCGCGTCGGTAGCCCGCCCTGATCGCTGAGGTACGTGCGCAGGGCCCCCGAGCACATCGCGAGCACGACGTCGTTGACGGTGACGTCCAGGGCCGCCTTGACCGCACGGATGCGGTCGAAGTCGTACGACTGGGCGACGAAACGTCGCGCGCCGCTGAGCTTCACGTTCAGCATCGACGGCGGCGCCTCGAAGGGCGCGACGACGCTGCGGTCGAACGGCGCCCGACCGAGCTGCTCCGCGACCGCGCGGACCACCCCCACCGACGAGCTGAGCCCGTCAGCGACGCCGCCCAGCGCTCGCCACGCGGCCGCTGCCGGCGACCCACCGTCGCCACCCGGTGGCCCCTGCTCGTCCGGCGCCCCGTCGTCGGGGACGGGTCGGGCCGCCCACGGTGCGGGATGGTCGCGCTCGTGCGGGTCAGTGCTGAACGCCCGCATCATCTGGCGCATCGCGGCCACGCCGTCCATCAGGGAGTGGTGCACCTTCGTGTACGAGGCGAACCGACCGTCCTCGATCCCCTCGATCAGGTAGCTCTCCCACAGGGGGCGGTAACGGTCCAGGTGGTTGGCGTGCGCGCGGGAGACGAGCGCGAGTAGCTCCCGGATCCGGCCCGGCTCGGGGAGTGCGAGGTGGCGGAAGTGGTGGTCGAGCTCCACCTCGTCCTCCACCCAGCTGTACAGGCCGGCCGTACCGTGGGCGCGCGCCAGCCGCCAGTTGAACGGCGGGCGCACCCGGGTCGGCTCGCGCAAGCGGCCCGCGAGGTCGCGCATGAAGGTCGGCGGCGCGTCCTGGGGGGGTCGGAACAGCAGGAGACCCCCGACGTGCATCGGCTGCTCGCGCCGCTCGATCAGCAACCAGCCGGCGTCGGCGATCGACAGCCGTCCCACTCGAGCTCCCCTCGTCGCCGCGCTCGGCAACCGCAGGCCACCGCCGACGGACGGTGCCGGTGCGCGCACCGGCACCAACGTAGCGAGCGACGGTCGGTCGGCGAGCGCCGCCCCCCGACGTTCCAAGGGGCCCGGCGCGGCGGCGTGCCGCGTCGCCGGGACGCGCAGCCCGACGGGGGCTAGTAGCCTCTCGCAGCAGCCGCCGACCGGAGCGAGGAGCGGGAGATGGCCTTCGGGCGCAAGGACGACGAGATGGTCGCGGAGCTACGCGATCTGGAGCTGTTCTCCCTCGCCGACGATGACGAGCTGGACCGGGTGCTCGAGCTCGGTCATGTGGTCGAAGCGTCGTCCGGCACCGTTCTCACCGAGGAGGAGGAGTACCAGGGCGGGGACTTCTTCGTGATCCTCGACGGGGCCGCGACGGTGTCTCGGGGCGACCAGCGGCTGCGCACGCTCGAGCGCGGATCGTTCTTCGGTGAGATGGCCGCTCTCGAGCTGCGGAAGCGGTCGGCGACCGTCACGGCCGACACACCCCTGCGCCTGCTCGTGTTCGACCGGGCGGCCTTCGACCAGCTCCTCGCCGATGCGCCCACCGTCACCCGTCGCCTGCTGCGTGAGATGGGTCGCCGGCTGCGTGACATGGAGGAGCCGGACCGCCGCTGA